>JAFSNU010000111.1 GCA_017447325.1 Synergistaceae bacterium
GAGTTCCGCCGTCAGAATCCGTCAAAGTTATATTAATTCCCTTGCCCATTTTGTCGTCGCGCCAGCTCGCAACGTTTATATTTCCCATCAACGCGTTATATTCCGGCTTCTCGCTCTGATTTGCAGTGCCTAATAAATCCGTGAGAGCTGAACCAGAAGCGCGTATCTCGTCGCCTGTGCCTGTGCTTGTAGATATAACTAATTTGCCGCCCTGAATTTCAAAATCTAAATTCGCAAAATTACTTTCAAGATATGAAATTAAGCTGCTGCTGTCAGTAACAGTATCATCAAATACACAAGTTTCAGTCACGCCGCCGGACATTAAAGTCAATTCTTTGCCGGCCAAATTAGAAACGTTTACATCAACATTGCCGCCTAAAATATTTTCGTTCCAGTCCGGCAGAATAGCATCGCCGTTAGTATCTTTATCGAACTGCAAGCCTGATAAAGTCTGCGGCACGGGCATATAATCAGTGTCGGTCCAGCCAGTTATGCCGATCTTCTCGCCGCTCAAGCTCTTAATTATTAACTGCTGCTCGTTTGTATTATAATCTTTGTCAACGTACGCGCTGACCAGCATGTCCGCGCCCTGCTCTTTCAGCGAACGATTTACTAAATCCGCAATATCATCAAGGCTAATTCCCGTGACCTCGCCAGGATCTCTGAATCTGTTATAATCTGTCGATTTAGTTTTATCTGTCGCTACTTCGTCTATCCAACGTTCAGGAATATAAACCGGCAGCGTGCGATTGCCGACGGTAATTTGAACTTTCTCCTCGCGGCCTGTCCATTTCCAGTCAGTCGAAACTTTATGACTGCAAATAAAATATGAGTTCTCAGTGTTCGGAACAATCTCTTTGCCGGTGAACGATACGTCGCCTAATAACCCGTCGCCCAAGGCGTATTGAATGCGCTCGTCCGCTCCGTTATATTTAACGCTTCCGTCGCTTTGAACAGTGAACGGCGGCGTTGACGTATCCGTGCCTCCAAATATATATTGCCCCGCAACTTTAGTATTAAGCGCGTCTATTATAGCCTGCTTCTCGGCTTTAATTTGGTCTGTAATATCTTGAAGTTCGCTGGTGTCCAACGCCGCGTCTCCGGCCTGTATCGTCAGCTCGCGTATCTTTTCGGCTGCACTGAGAGCGGTATTCAAAGCTCCGTGAGAATATTTAAGCATTGTAACGGCGTTCTCGCTGTTCTCCTGATATTTTTCGTTTGCGTCAAGCGCGGATTTTATTTCGAGCGAACGCGATATTGCCGACGGATTATCAGATAATTTTGAATATTTATTCCAAGTCGACATTTGACGCTGCAAGTCCTGCAAGTTGCCCAGATTGCCCTGCAGCGAGCCTAATAGCGTTTTATACATCCCTGCTGTCGTCACTCGGCTGTACATATTTTTATTAATCCTCCTGATTTATCGCTTATCCTAAATTTTAAATTTTATTTTAATTAATTATCGGCCAAATTAAATTTAATTTAAATTTAAATATAAAAATGACGCGACCGCAAAATTAATTACGCCGCGTTAGCATGATTTTAAAATTATTTATTGCGTCACGACAGACACGCCCAAACCTTCAGCTATGCTTAAAATATAGTCTTCCGGCAGTTTACTGATCGTCTTAATCAGGTTAAGCGGCATATTTTCTTTGAGCATGTTAGAAGCGACGGCTCTGCGTATTTCTTCACGTGCTTCCTCGAGTCCCTTCTCAAATCCCTCTTTAAATCCCTTCTCATATCCCTCTTTAAATCCCTCCTCATATCCCTCTTTAAATCCCTCCTCATATCCTATCTCGTAAGCTTCGCGCTGAGCCAGCCTGCGCTCTTTCTCTTCGTCATATTCACAAAGAAACGGACTATATGGCTGCATAACAATTTACCCCATCACGACAGATACGCCCAAGCTCTCAGCAATACTTAAAATATAGTCTTCTGGCAGTTGACTGATCTTCTTAATCAAGTTAAGCGGCATTTTTTCCTTAATCATGTTAGAAATAAAAGCTCTGCGTACTTCTTCGCGTTCTTCCTCGCGAGCTTCGCGCTTGGCCAGCCTGCGCTCTTTCTCTTCGTCGTATTCACTTAAAAACATTCCTTCTACCTCCGCCTTATGGGCAACCAAAAATTTTTTGATTAAAAAATTCTCCGGCATTTCAGTTATAACCGTGTCAAACGCTTTAACAAGACTATTAAATTCTTTTTCATAACGTCTTACCGTATCAACAAGCCACGCATATTCATATAACGGCTCACAGGCCAACATTAAATTTTTATTATAGCTATAATTTATATTTAACATTTTAACACGGACTTCTATATCAGCCTCAGAATTTCCGTCAAACGCGCTGCTGAGTTTCAAAATCTGTTCTTCCGGCTGATCGTCAATTCCGTTGTAAAAACATACGCACCTCGACTTGGGCAATTTGTTAAGCCTCGTGCCGTATCTGTAAATATCATTTTCGCTCATGTATTTATCATAAAGCTGACCGGCGTAAATTAAAAATCTTACAGGCATATTCGGATTAAACGACGCTTGATGTTCCCAAAGATTCATATCGTTAAGAATTATAAACGAGACGTCGTTCTTCATTCCTAAATATACGGCGTTATCAATCGTATTAAACTGAATTAAATCCGGATCGTCATAATTCGAACCGTTCAGCGCGTTATATAAACTCAATGTCCATTCTTTATTTTCCTCATTGCCGAAAATAAATCTGAACACCCTGTCCTTGTGCCGCTCATTAACTATTGTCACCATATCAACCTCCAGTCTGCAAATTAAATTTATTTATATAATATATAAAAACTCGACGCTAAGAATACTTAACGCCGAGCCATTTTAAATTTTATTTAATTAAATTATTATAATTATCTGCCGACAAGACCAAAGCCGTTTATAATAGTATTAAGCATTTCGTCCATGGCTGTGACATAACGTGACATCGCGCCGAAGGCTCTGTTCAAAACTATAATATCCATAAGCTCTTCATCAAGATTGACGCCTGAGACCGCCTGACGCTGAGAGTCAATCTGATCTGCTACGTTGGAATAAGTCTTGAGCATTAAAGCCGCGTTGCCGCCGCCCGAGCCAAACTCGCTTAACATTGCGTCATAAACTCCGCCGATAGTCATCGTGCCGTTCATCATGATTTTATCGTAAGTAAGTCCGGCCATGCGTCCCGCGTTCGTCCCGTCGCCAGAGCCGCCCGTTACTCCGCTTACTGCCTTGCCGTCCTCGCCCTTCTTGCCCATCGCCGCGCCGATTAAAGCATTATTAGCTATAACGTCGTTATTCACGCTCAAATTTTTCGACGCGCCGGATTTAAAGCTCAAGCTATTAAAGAATGCCGTGCCGGTTGTAGTGATGTCGTCGCCTATCCCGTAGCCTGAATAATTATACGCATTAAAATTTTTAACCAGTCCGAATATTGCCTCGTCGATTTGAGATTTTAAATTCGGGATAATTTTATCGCGGGCCTCTTCTAACGCTTTAATCGAACCGTTTTTAACGTGGTGTCTTACGGTGATTATAGCAGTCGAGCCGCTCATCGGATCTTCCGCGCTGCCCTTTAAGTTAAACCACATGCCCTCGCTGACTTCCGTTATAGTCTTTGCCGTGTAGTCTCTGTCGTTGCCCGTTGCCGGAACTCGACGAGCCTGATTAAACATGTTGTCGCTCGATAAATATCTAACGTTATCAAATTTAAACGACGCATCCTGCGACATGCTCGAGAAGTAAGTCACTTCACGATAGCCATATTCATCTCCATTAACTACTTTCTGATTTGTGACTAAGCCTAAACGTCTTAATAACTGCATATCGCCGCTTGTGTCGCCCATTAAAGTAATGCGCTGAGCTTCGCCCGGGACGTTCGCCGCAATCGATAAATACCAAGACTGGTCGCTATCCTGCTTCAACGATGCATGAACCCACTGCTCCGGCTCTGTCAGTCCAAATTCCGCTTGATATTTTTCGTTAATCTTATTTCTAATAATTTCAAGCGTGTCGCTCTCTTCAACGTTAATTTCAATCACAGGATTTGTGTTGACCATGCCGAGCGTCGCCGCAAGATTTCCCTCGACATCTGATATAGACATTAAATAATTATTTTTGCTCTCGATATAAAATTGCGTTTTAGTCCCGCTTGCCGGGCCGGACTTGACTACAAAGCCGCCGCTCTCGGATACGCTCGTCTCAGCCTTGGCCGCCTGCTCTATAAAGTTTGACAACTCTTCAATCGTTAATTTTGACGTGCTTGTCGAGACAGGATAAGTGTCCGGAGTGTTCACGCCCGAAATAAATATATCGCTTGTTAATTCCCATTTCTGCGTTGAACTATTCCATGACGCCGTTATATCTAACTGGTCGCCAGCCGCGCCGATCCTCATCGTGTGACGTTCGCCGGCCTCGCCCGCGCCTAAAATATCTCCGGCCGCAAAATCTCCGTGATCTTTATTTAAATTTAAAGACGTGACGCGCGTTCCCTGAGTTCCAACCTGTAATCTAAACGAGCCGGTCAAGCCCAGTGCCTCGTCAGTGTCAGCAGGTCTAACTCTCATCGGCACGTTTTCATTAGCAACCTGCCTAATGCTTAACGAGCCGAGCATCCCGCTGTAGTCTGTCACTGTTATTGCTGTGTTATCGCTTGAGCTTATAGTTAAAGAATTATTAACAGTGCTGTCGTCAGGATCAGCATTAGCCGTTAATTCTAAACTTGTATCGTTTAAATCACTGTCAGCACTTATAGCATCTTCAATAAAGCCTTTTAACTCGTCTATAGTAAGCTCGTCGCCGAACGCCATTGCATATTTGCTCTCACCGTTCAGTGTGACATTAACACCTGTGCTTGAATCCGGATAAATTTGATTGCCGTCTGTGTCCTTCTCAGCTCTTATAACCCAGCCTGCATTATCATCATGATCTATCTTTAAAGTTAAAACAACCGGCGTATTATCGCTCTTAAATGCTCTAATCGAAATTTTGCGGGATATATCTTCATCGTCAGCGTCTAACAAAATTCCGCCGTCAAACTGCGCACTCGTTACGCTCACTGTGTCCATGCAGTAAGCATCGCCGCCGCCAGCGTCCCATTCTTTACCATTGGCCAGTCTATCTACTACCAACTGGTGTACGCCCTCCGGCCCTGTCGCTAAAATATCCGCAACCGTGCAGTCGCTCACAATATCAAACTCGTTCTCTGCAACCTGCACGTCATAATAGACTTGATTGTCCCACTGGAACGCGTGAGCCTTTAACTCGCGCACATGATCGCCCTGAATTAACGCCCTGCCGTTTAAAGTCAAGAAAAATTCGCCCTTCTTCTCGCCATAAGTCAAAGGCTCTTGATAAGTCATATCGATCATGCTTGAAAGTTTATCTATTAATAAATCGCGCTGATCTAAATAATCATTCGCGTTCTGATTAGTCGCTTCGGCCTGATAAATCACTTTATTTAAAGCCGCAATTTCATGCAAAATTTCATTTGCCTCGTCAACTGCACTTGCTACGTCAGCATTTACGGCCTTAGCATAGCTCTCAAATCCGTTCACGACAACATCAAGCGCGTTGCTTAAAGACTGCGCGGACTCTACTAAACTTCTTCTTGCCGCCGAACTCTCCGGCGTCTGCTGCACGCTCTGAACAGCCGAGTAAAAAGTATCTAAAGCCGTGCGCACGCCTTCCGAATCAGGCTCGGCAATATAATTTTGAATTGCGTCGTATAAATCATTTATCTTTTCCCAGTAGCCTAAGTCAGCTTGATTAGTTCTGTACTGCAAGTCCAAAAAGTCGTCGCGTATGCGTTTAATCTCGTTGACAGTGACGCCCTGTCCCAACTGGCCGGTATTGGGAATATCCTGCGGCGTAACAGTCGCATAATTCACGCGCTGGCGGGAATATCCCTCGGTGTTCATGTTGGACACGTTGTGACCGACCGTGTCCATGCCCAGCCTGAAAGCGTTTAACGCCCTTTTCCCCATTTCTATACCGGCAAATGTGCTCATTTTATTTACTCCTTAAAATTTTTTAATTTTATTTTTATTCTTAACCCGTGAAATTTAAATCAGAATTCAAAGACACTTGAGAGTTTTCGCCCGCAAGCCTGCGCCATTCTGATATTAACATAGCACTATACTTTTCGTTATGCTCTATCAAGCCGTTCAAAATTAACATTTCGGACTTTAAAACAAAAACGGACTGCGTAAGTCTATCCGCAGCCGTGTTAAATTCTATTCGCTCGCTGTCCGTCATTGCCGCGCTTAAAGCACTTGCTCTGGGCTCACAGTTAAACTTTGCGGCTAATCTTTTAGCTAGATCATCGCGCTGATTTTCTAATAACTGCGCCTCGAAAAATATCTCGCGGGTCTCGTCCATTAAATCATTTAAATTATTTACAAACTCAGAGCCTCGCTGATTATTTATCTTTAAAGCCTCGCGCTGTTCGCGTATGACGTCGGCCAGATCGTCCATGCAGTCGGCCTCGTCAAGCATTAAATCTATAAATTCTTTAATCTCAGGCATTTATTAATTAATATTATCAAGCATTCCTGCCATGATTAAAGCATGAGCGACTTTGTCCAGCGGCGGATTATAAGTCCCGTTGTCTATCTGCTCTTTAAATTTCGCGACGACATCCTCGCGCACGTCCGGCGTGTTTTTAAGCTCGGCGTTAATCTTCGCTAACTGCACAGAAAAGGAGCTGAAACTGGCTTCGTCCGAGCTCTCGGAACTTGCAGAATTAAAGCCAAAGCCGTTATAAACGCCTCCAGACGCCTTCTTTCTATTTAATGCACTCACGCTGTACTGGCCTGATATTTTATTAAGTCCGGTCATTTAAAGCACGCTCCTTTCCGTTTTAAATCAAATTTCTTTATTCTTCATATCGGCTGTTTAAAGAGCGCGCTTTAATTTTAAAATTTTAAAATTTAAAGCTTAATTTTGCGCCGTCCATAATTTTAAAATGTCTATTTCAGCCGGATCATTTCTTTTAATAATTTTAAATAAATATTCAAGTATGCCTTTTGCTATAACGCATTTATAATTATGCTCATCACGAGAAATTAAATCATGCTCAAGCGCGTAATTAATTACAGGACAGACTGAACAATAAGGCGAATATACGCAGCCGCAGCACAGCGGCAGTGCTTCAATACATGAGGCTGTGCAAACTGCATGAGCTGCCGGAGATTTTAATAATTCAATATAACTATTCTCTATAGTTCCCAGTTTAAAAATATCATCGCCCATATTTGCAAGCATACGCCCTTCGTCGCATGTATAAATATTTCCGTCGTAATTTACAGCTATTTGACCTACGGCGGCTCCGCACGGCGAACGAAATTCAGTATGAGCTGAGGACTCGCCGTTTAAAATACGTCTAAGATAAATAGAGGCCGAAGCTTCAGTAATATAATTTCCATGTATGCAGCGTTTAATCATTTCATCAAGAGCACGGCAATAAAATTCTAAATACTCTTCAGGACTATAGCCTATAATATCCCAGTGTTCCAGCGCACAGCCCAACGGCGTCAGCGGACGCAAATAAATATGATTCATGCCGTTAAAAACATATTCGTCGATTATTTCTTTATAAAATTTTAAAGATTTTCTAGTTGTAGTTTGAATTGCATTAATCGAAGGCTTTTTGCCGGATTCTAAACATAATTTTTTATATAATTTAATCCCTGCACGCCATGCGTCATAACTGGATTTATTTGAAGCTAAAGGCCGATTATATTCATGAATTGCACGATTACCGTCTAAAGACGTTGAGATGCTTACGTCCTGTTCAATCAGCCAGCGAAGCAATTCCGGATCAGGATTTGTCATGTTGCTTACAATCGCAAATTCAACGTGTTTGCCATGCTCTGCAAAAATTTGCCTAGCATATGGCACAGTAAAACGCAAAGCCTCAGGATTAAGCGTCGGTTCGCCGCCCTGAAATTCTATAGTCATATGCGATACAGGAGACTGGACAGCTATATCAACTGCCTTTCTGCATACTTCAAGCGGCATTTGCTCTGTATGAGCTTTCCCCGCCTGACAGTAAACACAGCGTTGATTACATGAATTAGTCAGCGCAAGTATCATAAGATTTGTCCCAGTTGTAAGGCATCGTTTCATGCCAGCCATGTCATATTTAAATTCTGATATATAACTATCTTTATCGTAATAAATAAAGCCTTTTTCTTTCAGGATATTAAAAATATTAATATCCTGAGAAATTTTTCTATCTATAAAATCTGAAAATTCATTTTCTGTCAGAAAACAATATCTTCCAATATCGTTTGTAATTAAAATTTGTTCATCATGATATATCCAGTTATAATGCGAAGTAAAATAATTCAAAATATTTCTCCTGTTAAAATTTAAAATTAAAAAATCAAAAATTTAAATACGGCTTGACTTTTATATCCGGCATAATTTTAGTAGCTCTAAAAAATCCTCCGCATTCAGGCTTTCTATAACATGCGCTGCATTCAGACATAAATTCTATTTTTGACGGCGTAATGCTTCTTCTATAAAGCGGCTGCAATCTATGCTCAACAATACACAACGGATAATTATACAGCTCTGCTTCAATGCCGTTCATAATTAAAATATCTGCCGCTTCACGGACAAAAGGCCAAAGTTCATCGTAACTGCACCATACTTTATCTCTATTAATCATTGCATTGCCCATCATCTCAAGTCCCATAATGAAGACATGCTGACAATACGCGTATCGCTGCGCAATTAAATTTGCAAGAGCCGGAAGATTAATATAATTAAGTTTAGATGTCACAATACGAATTTCGATATGTTCGCCGGCTTTATATAAATTATCAAGACCTTTTAGAGTCTCATCAAAACTGCCGCTGGCCTGAGATATATAATCATGTAGTTCGGCATTATCTGCATGTAACGGAATCCCGAGTAAAGTTCTATACGGCCTGACTTTTCTAAAATCATTTAAAAATCCTTTATACGCAAAAGTTCGTCCATTCGTGAGAATATGCAGCATAGCAGCCGGAAAATGATTTTTTAAATGCTCAACAAGTTTCAAAAAATCATCACGCAGCAAAGTAGGCTCTCCGCCGGTAATGCAGATATATTTAGCATTAGTCTCTATCTGCTCAGCATGATGCACTAGAACGCTTAACGGCTCAAGTTTTGAATTAAGCCTAAATTTTTTGGTATAAGGACACATGATACAGTTTGAATTGCACAGACCAGTTGTAAATATAGTATTGTCATGCCTAGTGTCCGCAGAGCTTAAATTATTTTTTGCACAATTTTTCATTATTATAAAAATAATAAAATTATAATTATTCTAATTTCCTAAAATTAAAAATCTTATAATCTGTATCAATACTGATAAGGCAATGAACGGAGCAAACGGCATCATCTCAACGATAATAACATTGCTTTTAGCATTCTTACACCAATTTCTCACGGCTTCGGCCTGCCTTTCTGTAATCCGCGACCTGCGGTTTTCAGTTGTAATATGCGGAAGCTCAGGATCGATACATTTTTGCATGGCCAAGATTGTTGAATAAGATAAAATCATGCCAGGGCGCACATCATCTTTAACAATCTCACGATATTTATTTATATTCGCATTATTATTTATAAATTCAATTATAAATGCTGCTATTAAGCCATTAACTAAGCTCATTAAAATATTTTGCCATGAGCTGCAAACTATTAAAAATAACAGCCCGATCAAGCCAATGATTTTTCTAAATTTATCAAATTTATTATAAATCATACATATTAAAGCTATTGCTGACAAAACGCATAATATTTGATTAGAATAAAAAAACTCAGGCGAATATAATTCAAATAAAATATTTATTAGCGCAATTATCCCTAAATTTGCTATAACAGAGATAATATTAATACGTTTCGGCCTTAAATCAGACATGGCCGCATTGCCTTTCGCAAGTCTTATAATAAATAACGCTAATAATGCGATATATCCTGCTGCGAAGGCATATATAATAAAATTTAGAGCTGGGAAAATATTACCGCTTTGCACTGCATAAGCCTGTACTGGAAAAATTAATGATACTGTAATATATAACTTACAGTCGCCTGGAGCCCAGATATCCGTCAAATAAAATATAATTGCCGCTATAAACGCCAAGACTGCATTTAAAACACGCGGCAATATGTTTACTGACGGCGAAGATAAAAATATAGCTTCGATTAGCATCAAAATAATCCATATTACTAAAGCCATAATCAAGTGCCTGTTGCTGACGTATCCAAATTTAATATCAGTTAATGCGCCCAGCACTGAAATTAATAATGCTAGTGCTAGATAAATATATATCATTATTTATTCAGCCGACCAGCTTGCAAAAATTCGCGCCTGATCTTCATGCCAGTCTGATGTTTTTTCAGCTTCGTCATTTTCTGCTGCTTCACGCTCCGGCTCAATGCAGGACGCATATAACGCCCGCGCGACAAGCAGCTCCCGTATGCCTTTTGTGCGTCTGACAGTATCAAGCCTTATCATCTGGAAATTAAGCTCTTTTGTAATTTCTGCTGCTTCTGTCTCTATAAATTCTATACTTAAGTCAGTGCCGGATTTAAATTCAAAGAATACGTTAATAAAAACACCGTCGGTTTCATAAGATATTATATATTTCTCATGAAACCGATAAAGTGCTTTCATAACGGCTTCACGGGCATATAAATTTCTGTCAATTTTTATCATAAAGCCGTTTGGTATTAATTCAAATGCTTTCAAGATATTTCGTCCGCCATCTTAATAATATTAAAAAAAGTTGCTGTGGTTCGCGTGACTTGCGTGGCTGGCATGACTAGCGTGACTCGCGTGGCTTGAATGATTAGGATAAAAATAATTAGAATGGCTCGAATGATATGCAGACGCGTCCTGTATCCCAAGCGTGACTGTAAGCACAACCATTAACGAACCGACAGCAAGAAGCTTGCCTCTAGGAATACTGGCTTCCTCATCAAATAAAAAATCCGATATAGAATGCTGTTTGACATTTTCAAGTTCATTAAATAATTTTCTGGACATTATAATCTCTCCTTAAAATTACAAAAAATTAAAAATGCTGACTAGCAGTATAATATAGCACTAATCAGCCTGTCAAGATTATAAATAATTTTTTTATTATTAATTTAAATACACGTGCTGAATCCTCGGCGAGCTGCACAAGCATAAAATTTCATGAATGACAGTTCCTGCTTTGCGCGCCGCGTCAACTATTAATTCTTCGTCATATACGACAGCCTCGTCTCCGACGTTTACATTTATATTATTATTTATTAAGTCAGTCACGTCGGCCATGCACATATCCATGCAGATGCGTCCTAACACTTTGCATTTTATATTATTAATCTTAACGCTGCATTTATTAGATAAAATTCTCGGCAGACCGTCCGCGTAGCCGACTTGTAGAACTGCTATGATCGAATCGCGCGTTAATTCATGAGTGCAGCCGTAGCCGATCTTAGTTCCTTTAGGCAAATTGCGCACGGATGATATGCGGCTCTTTAATTTCATAGCCGGCTGTAGGCCTAAATTACTGTCAACATTTCCCGTCACGCAGGACTTATAGCCGTAAAGCGCAATTCCCATTCGAACCATGTCAAAATGCGAAGCTTGATTTAAAATTAACGCGTCGCTCGCAGCGATATGACAAGTCCCGAGCTTCAAGCCTTGGCTCTCTAAACTTTCTTTTACGTATTTAAATTTATCAATCTGCGACTGCGTATAATTTTCGTCGCCCTCGGCGTTGGCAAAGTGGCTGAACATGCCTTTAATATTCAAGCCCTTTAAATCTTTAAGCTTTAAAATTTTATTTATGACTTCGCCGCGCGCTTTAACATCATCAGGGACATAAAAGCCGATTCGGCTCATGCCCGTGTCAAGCTTGACGTGAATATTTATAATTTTATTTAAGCTTAACGCCTCTTGCGATAATTTTTCTGCAAGCTCTAAGCTTCCGACGGCCTGAGTTATATTATTATCCGCGATTAAAGCAGCAAGCTCCGGCTCAGCCTCGCCCAAGCATAATATTTCACTCTTAATATTATTTTCGCGCAGCTCGACGCCCTCGCTCACTCGAGCTATCGCAAGCATGTCCGCGCCGCATTGCTCAAGCCGTTTTGCAACTTCTGCCAAGCCGTGGCCGTAAGCGTTCGCCTTGCAGATCGCTAATGCTTTAACGCCCGGCTTTAACAACGCCTTCAAAACTTTAAAATTATGCTCAAGTTTAGATAAATCAACTTCAGCCCATGTCCCTGTCATGATTTCGCCTCCGAATACAAAAATATTTTTAAGTTAAAATTATATAATATAAAATAAATTTTAAA
>JAFSNU010000112.1 GCA_017447325.1 Synergistaceae bacterium
CGCGCGTTTAACACAGCCTGCTTATAATTCGCGTGAATACTGCATTCATTACAGCAAATAAATCTTGTTCCAACCTGCACGCCCTCAGCTCCAAGCGCAAACGCTGCCTTAACTCCGCGCTTATCTGCAACTCCGCCGGCTGTTATAACCGGTATTTTGCCCTCTACAGCGTCAACAATCTGCGGCGTTAATACCATAGTCGTCAGCTCGCCTATATGACCGCCGGCCTCCATTCCCTCGGCTATAACTGCGTCCGCGCCCTGTTTCGCAACGCGTTTCGCCTGCGTACTCGAAGCTATTACAGGCATTACTATAATTCCCAGCGGCTTTAATTTATTTAAAACTTTGCCGGGACTGCCAGCTCCAGTCGTCACGACTTTAATTCTATATTTAGCCGCAATTTCAACCGCCGCTTCGGCAGTCGGCGACATCAGCATTATATTCAAGCCAAAAGGCTTATCATCCTTAATTAAGCTTTTAGCCTTTAATATTTCCTGCTCCAATAATTCAGGCGGCATGTTAGCAGCTGCGATAATTCCCAAGCCTCCGGCGTTGCTCACTCCAGCGGCCAAATCTGCATTGGCAACCCACGCCATTCCGCCCTGTATTACGGGATATTCAGTCCCTAATAACTTGCAAACTCTATTTGCTTTAAAGTCTGTCATTCATTCACCAGCTTGTTTTTAATTAATTATTTAATTAATTTAGCTATTAAGGGCGCTGCCCTTAATAATCCCGCAAAGGGACTCTGTCCCTTTGATCCCTGCCAGGGTCGCGAACCCTGAACCCGTTTATTATTTAATTTTATAATTCCGCGCTTATCAATTCAACGCCCTTTTCAATTATAAAATCCCTTGCGGCAGCTATAGCATTTACTATTGCCGGAGCTTTACTGCGTCCGTGAGCTTTAATTACTACGCCCTGAACTCCTAATAAAGGCGTCCCGCCGTATTTTTCATAATTAAAGCGCGTCCACAGCCTTTTAACAACGCCCGACATTAATAACATTCCCGCCTGCGCTGCAAAAGACTTTTTAACCTCGTCAGTCAATAAACTCTTCAAGCCCTGCATAATTCCCTCGCCGAATTTTAACGCAACGTTGCCGTTAAAGCCGTCGCAGACTATAATATCGCTCCTGCCCCAGACAATATCGTTGCCCTCTGTATAGCCCTGAAAATTCAAATTTTTATTATTAATAATCAGCTCACGAGCCTTAACAACGCACTCGTCGCCCTTTATCTCTTCAGTCCCGTTTGACAGTAATTTAATTTCAGGCTCTTTCACTTTCAAAATTCTATGCGAGTAAATATTGCCCATTAACGCGAACTGATATAAATTCTCAGGCTTGCATCTAACAGTCGCGCCTACATCTATCATAAACGTCGGACGCTCTATAGTCGGCAGATAAGCGCCCAATGCTGGCCGGTCTATGCCCTTAATTCTCCCGACTATCAGCAAGCCGCCCGCAACGATCGCCCCGGTGTTGCCAGCACTAACGCAGCCCTGAGCTTCGCCGTTTCTTACCATTTCCATTGCGAGCCTTAAGCTTGATTTATGCTTCTTCCTAATCGCCATCGCCGGATGCTCGTCCATAGCTATTACTTCTTCAGCATGAACGACGCTGATCCGCGATTTTATATTATTATTAATATTCGCGCTTTCAAGCTCAGCGTCTATCTGCGCTTTATTTCCTGTCAAAATTATATTTAAATCTTCAAATTGCTTACAAGCTTCAACTGCTCCCAAACATACAGCTTTAGGAGCGTTATCCCCGCCCATCGCGTCTATTGCTATATTTATTTTTGCATTGCCCCTTTCTTTCAAAATTTCCTATTTAATTAATTTAATATATATTCTAAATTTCATAAAGTCAAGATTTTAAATTTAAATTTTAGTTTGCAATAGCCATCGCCCTTGCCAGCATGTCAGCAGCCTCGCCGCGCGTCACAGGCCTTCCAAATTTAAAATCTCTGTCAGCTCTATAAACATCAAGCACGCCCAAGCCCGCAAGTTTCTCTACATACTCGGCATGTCTATGCTGCGACTTGTCAAATTTAAATTTGCTTAAAGCCTTTATATTCTCAAAATTAAACGCATCGCACAAAACTTTTGCGAAATCGCCGCGGGTTATAAACGCTTCAGGCTTATCAAGCTTATCAAGCTTTACATCCAAATTTAGCGCATTTAAAGCCTTATTAATAATTAACTCGCACTCGCTGCGGGTGACTAAATCATCAAGGCCGAAATATCCCGTGTCCTTGCCCTTCATGACTTTGCCCGCTCCGGTCTGAGCGTAAATATCTTCCATGTCGTAAGCCTCGTATAACGCCTGTCTTGGATACTCTTTCGGCGCGATTAAATTATATAAATTCATAATCTCTATCGCGTTATGCAGTTTATGACCCTGCGGCACGTCGTTATATTTGCAGAGTGATAATATTACGCCTGAATTCAATAATTCCCACTGGACTTTTATAGCTTTAATATCTTTAATATCTTTATTATTTAAGGCTGCAAGAGCTGCGAGCGCACCGGCAGCCTGTCCAGTCATCATGCAAATCGGCTGAAGTCTCAAAGCTCCGGCTGTAAGTCTCGACATGCTCAAATTCTTTTCGGCTGCGATTAAATTATCAACATTTTTAGCGATTAAAGCCCTTAACGGCACCTGAAAATGTCCGCGCGGCCTGTTATAAGCCTGTGACGCGGCCTTTTCGTCAAAATTATATTCCATATCAGCGTCAGTATTAGCGCCGTGTAAATCTAAAATATAACCGCCGATCGCTATAGCATCATAAAACTCGTTGCTTGTGTGGCCGTCACGATAACTCAAAGAATTTTGCAATAATTCTTCACTCGTTAAAACATAATCGCCTAAAACACGCCTTGACTCTCGAACGTACGGTATCGGCGGCATATGTCTTGCGATCTCCTGCCATTCACGCGGCAAATCGCGCGCGGCCTTGGGCAAATCTTTCAAGTCAAAATTATACTCGCTGTCGTCAACGCTCCAGTCTTCACCTAACTCATTTTGAATATAATAAATAAAGTGTAAAGTCTTGATTAACGCGTCGCGCTCGATCTTATCGCGCAAATTTAAATCTTCGAGATAAGCAGCGGGAAGACCGCGCCTGCCGTTCCAGCCGTAAGTCCCGGGATAGTCGTTGCCCCAGTTCAGGACAGTTTTAGTAATATAATTCCAGTTGCTTTTACTTGCGTCGTAATTATACGGAGTACTCGAGTCGGGCAAGCCTCGATAGGCGTTATGGCTTGCAAAGTTTAGCGGTGTCTCGACCGGAAATTTGAAGTTAAAATCAAAACCGTCTTTAGTCACAAAATTTTCGTAATTGCGTTTAGCCAAGTCATAGCCAGGCAAGGGCGCTTTATCTTTCAAACTTAAATTTTCGGGAACTCCGTTTATATATTTCTTAATAACTGCCGCCCAGGTAATTTCCTGAATTAGCGCATCATGATTTATAAACGGTGTCTCAGAGTTACCGGCTCTATAGCCAGCATTTGCCAGAGCTAAAACATCTCCGTACTCGCCAGCATCTATTAAAACTTTGCATTTCACATCACGCGTAAAATTTCCGTTAAAATTTACATTTACGCTTATAATTTTATTATTATGCTTATTTACTTTAATAATATTACTGTTCAAAAATACATCCAGCGGCTTGCGGCCTTTAGCTCTTGCTTCGGCTATTAAGTTTAACAAAGCTTCGCGGCCAATATGCGGTTCGAATGCGACGCTGCCAGGGTACCAATAGCATGTTCCCATGGACTTGCCCCGTGCGTCATAATAATTTTTAACTTTATTTATAAATTCGAGATATATACCTGAGTTAAAGCCTGAATTATTAAAATCCGTGAAACTATCCATAGTTGACACACCGGCTGCTATGGCCTGACCGCCGATCAAGCTTGACGGCTCGATTATTAATACGCTTGCTCCCATCCGCGCGGCCTGTATCCCTGCGCTAAGTCCGCCCATGCCTGCGCCCGAGATTATAATATCGTAATTGTCCCTAAGTCTTAAAGCTTTATTATTTTTAGATGCGTTAATTTTAGATGTTGAAGCTGTAGCTGCTGAAGCTGTAGAAGTTGTGAAAGCTAAAATTACAAGCAATAAACTTAAAATTATTAAATTAAAACGGCGCAAAATTTATATAAACTCCTTTGTCTTGAAAATTTTTAAAATTTAATTTGCAACAATTAATAATAGCACAAATTTTCTGATACAATAAAATTATAAAATTTTTGCTAAAATCAAACTTTCCGAATTAAAAATTTAAAATTTTTCAACTACATTTTCAACTACAAAAAGTTTATATAAATTAAGTTAACGCAGCTAATTACAAAATTAATTTCAAAAATAACATGACGCAAATTTTGGAGCTTATTTAAAGTTTGATTAGAAATTTTTGAATAGCCTGCCACTAAAATAATTTAAAATATTTTAAATTATTTTAATAAAGTTTTAAATTATAATTAAGTAAAATTTATTTTAATTTAATTTATTTTAAAAATTTCAGGACAGGAGGAGTTTATCATTAAAACTCGTTCAAGAATTTATTTAGCATTAAGTTTAGTGTTAGCCCTTGCGGTTTCGGCTTGGGCGGCTACGGTGACGTACAACTCAACAACTTCAATGGAGCACGCGCTCGAACTCACCGACGGCTCTTCGCAAAGTTATTCTGATATTACAGTCATGAAGACCGGCGATGCTTCAGGCGAAAGCTCAAGCGAAGCTTACGACTGGTACGGCGGCAACTCGGCAGTTTATGCAAGCGGCGGCTCAAACATGACTATCTCCGGCGCAACTATCACAACTAACGCGACGTACAGCGCGGGCGTGTTCTCTTACGGCGGATACGCAACAACAAGCGGCGGTAACACCGACGGCACGACGATTAATATTCTTAACTCAACTATCAGCACGTCGAAGCAAAACTCCGGCGGAATTATGGTCACCGGCGGCGGCAAGCTCAACGCAACCAATCTTACCGTCACAACTCAGTCCGGCTCTTCGGCTGCTATACGCTCGGACAGCAGAGGCGGCGGGACTATTACGATCAACGGCGGAACTTATACGGCAAACGGTCAAGGCTCGCCAGCTATTTATTCAACTGCTGATATAACTGCAACAGACGCAGTTTTAAAGTCGGGCATCGCTCAGGCTGTAGTAATCGAGGGCAAGAACACCGTCACGCTTAATAACTGCACTGTCAACGCGAACAACACAACTCACAACGGCCAGGACACAACTTACTCCGGCGTGTTTTTATATCAGTCAATGTCCGGCGACTCAAGCACTGGAACTTCAATATTCACCATGAACAAAGGCAGTTTGACCAACGCGAACGGCGACGTGTTCCTGATCACTAACACTGACGCAGTGATTAATTTAACCGGCGTAACTATCACCAACAACGACACTGCCAATAACGGCGTGTTCTTGAGGGCTGCGGCTCAGAACTGGGGACAAAGCGGCTCTAACGGCGGCAAAGTCACGCTCAACGCGAGCGGACAGACCATCAACGGCAACATGTACGTTGACAGCAGCTCGACGCTTACTCTTAATTTGAAAGATAATTCAACGTTCAACGGCGCAATTACGAACTCCGGCGCGGCGGCAGTTATAATTGAAGAAGGCTCGACTTGGACAGTCACTGCTGATTCGCACATAACTTCTTTCACTAATAACGGCACGGTCAAAGCGGCCAACGGCGCAAGTCTTTACGTAGGCGGCAGTAAATATGATTTAAGCAGCGACGACACATCGTCTAAAGACGAAGATGCTGAATCCGGCGATGACGACACAGACACAGACACAGACACAGACACTGATACGGACACTGATACGGACACTGACTACGTGCCTTATGACGAATTAACAACTATTAATAACTATATCTCCGTCACGACCGACAAGTCCGGCAATTACTCAAAGCTTCCCAAAGGCTCGGTTGTAAAATCAGTCAGCCGCGTTTACGAAAATGTTTTGGACGGCCTCATTCTTCAGCCTCAGAACACTAATTCAGTCGTTGACTCGAACAAGAAAGCTAAGACTATAACAGTATCGCTCAACAAGGCTATACCCTACGGAACGATAATATTATTAGCTTTCGACAGAGTGACAAGCGACGGCACAAACTATACTTATTACGCGGCAACGATGCACTCGGGCAAGGCTGGAGACAGCAGCAGAAATTTGACAATCAACACGGCCAAGCTCTATGATCCTGAGAATACGACGACGCGCGTGCGCTTCCCAGCTGGGACTTACACTATAGCTTTTGCAACGCTTGACGTTATAGCAAGCACAAACACTTTATATAAAGCCGAAGAATTTACAGCAGCAGCAAGCAGTGTATCCGGCGTGAGCGGCAACTTGGGCGATATAAAACTTGCCTCAACCAGCAGCGGCGGCGGAAGTTCGGGCGGATGTGATGCAGGCTTTGGATTGACAGCTCTTGCGGCTATAGCTTTATTGGCTATTAATAAAAGAGTTGGGAAATTTTAAGATTTAATATTTCTGGCGGCGGCGGCGTAATCTCTCAGATCTTCAGGAGTTGCGCTGCCGTCGTTTAATTTTAGCTTTAATGCTTCAAAACGGGCTTTAAGCTTGCGGGCTCTCAGGTCTGCGCATAATTGATTAAAAATATGCTCTGTGTGAGCATTATTATTTAAATATGCTTGGCCTTTTGCAATAATCGCTAAATAATCAGCTTGATCAAGGCTAAGCCAGTTCTCATTGCAGATCTCCGGCCCGTCCATCAAAATGCTGAATATAATATCCTGAATAACTTCATTATCATCAACAAGCTCAAGCAAATTTTCTAAGCTGTTTAAGCTCTGCGAGGCTTGGCTCCGCGAGGCATTCAAGCCGCGCCGCAAGTCCTCACTCTGCCACAGCAAAGCGCACAACGCACATTCAAGATCATCAAGTTTATTTAAATTATTATTATTTACTTGCTGAACCTGCGAGGCCTTTGCGAGGCCTTTGCGAGGCCTTTGCGAAGCTTTACGCGCTTTAATCTCATGACGCAAAGTCTCAGGACTGATATTCAACGCTCCGGTTAAATTATATAAATAAGGCTCGATGTCCATAAAATCAAGCTGGGCAAGTCCGTTTAACAAATTATTTATGCCGTAGCGCCGTTTGTTAACGTCATTCAAATATCTATCTTTCACAGACTGCAAGTGATACAGCACCAAAGGCCGCGCGCTTGCTAAAGCTTGATTAAACAAGTTCAGGCCGTTTTGAGTTAATAACAGCTCGTCCGGGTCTTTAGAATTATTAATATTAATAACCCGCACGTCAAGACCGCATGACTGCAAAATATACATTCCCCGCAGCGCCGCCTCTTGCCCCGCTTCGTCCGAGTCATAGCATATATAGCACATGCCGCAAAATCGTTTAATTAATCTCGCCTGCTCTTCAGTCAGCGACGTTCCTAAAGACGCGACAGCCTCGTTAAAGCCGCTCAAGTGCAGCCTCACCGCGTCCATGTAGCCCTCGCATAATATCGCCCGTCCCCGCTCTTTCATGAAAGCTTTAGCCTGATTTATTAAATATAAATTATCTCGTTTGCTGTAGATCTCGCCTTCAGGGCTGTTGATATATTTCGCGCCCTCGCCGTCAACTAATCGCCCTCCAAATGCTATTACCCGCCCCGAAATATCTTTCACCGGAAACATTAACCTGCCACGAAATCTATCGTAAAATCCGCCCCGCTCATGCGCAATAATTAATCCCGCGCTTAAAGCCTGCGCCTCGCTGATGTTATTACGCTTTAAGAAATTTAATAAGCCGTCCCATGATATGTAGCTCCAGCCTAAATTAAATTTCGCCGCCTGCTCTAAGCTTAAATTTCGCCGCTCAAGATAAGATTTAGCTAAATTATCGGCCTTTAAATTATTCTCGAAATACCGCGACGCCAAGCTCATAATTTCATATAAATTAGCTTTATTATTAGCTTTATTTGAATTATTATTATTAAAATTCTTAATCTCAACGCCGGCTCTGTCAGCAAGAAACTTTAAAGCCTCGTAAAAGTCCATGTTCTCATGCTGCATTATGAACGTGAAAATATCTCCGCCGCGTCCGCAACCGAAGCAGTGCCAAGTCTGCCGTTCCTGCGACACAGTGAACGACGGCGTCTTCTCGTTATGAAACGGACAAAGCCCTAAATAATTTCTGCCCGCACGCCGTAACCTGACATAATCACTTATAAGCTCAACTATGTCAATCCGCGATTTGATTAAGCTAATATTATTATCTGCCATGATATTTATTTGCTTCCTCGCTTGCCTCCCCTGTACACCCCTCTGTCAGATTAAAACGTGACATACTCGAGAGTACATGCCCGTACTCTCTCAACCTTACCGGGGGGACGAGATATTATTAATTTTAAAGTGCTTTTACTATTACTATATGTTAAATCATAAAGCATTGCCAATAATAGTCCAGCTCTCAGCTCTGGTTAATTAAGCTCGCTGATCCACCGCACCGACGGCCTGTCCATGAATTCCTGCATGTCCGGCACCGACTTTAAAATCTCGTCGCGATTTGACCATATCGCCTTGCATAAGTTATAAATTAGAGTTTGATTTAAATCTTTGCGCACGACCAAACACGCGTAGTCTCCGACCGTGTTGATATTATCGTCTATCTTGACTGTCACAGTGCCGTAAGCTTGAGCTAATTTGTTTAAAGCATCCTGCGAGATATTTAAAATTGTCACATCAAGCTTGCTTAATATATTTTGCACGGCCTGAGAACTTTTGCCGACGGAGAACGCGAACATGTCAAGATGCTTGTCGCTTAATAATTCATAACCGCCCTGATAGGACACGTACTCGACCGAGCCGCCCCATTTCCTCAATTCAGTCTTGTAGTCTAAATTATAAGCTTTATCGAAAATTGCTTTAATTATAAACTCCGTGCTTGTGCCAGGCTTTAACGTCGCAAATCTCACGGGAATCTTGTTATTAATAATATCTTCAAGATTATTAATATTATATTTTGCCGCAAAGTCTTTGCGTATTATAAAGTAAGTATATTGCGTGTAGAGATTAGTTAATAGCATAGCGTTATCGACGCTCCGGCCTTTAAAATCTCCGTCGCCTTTAATCGCCGCGTGAAAGAGCGAAAGCACGCTGAACGCAATATCGCATCTTTTAGCGTGAATGTTTAAGATATTGGACACGCCGCCGCCGACGTTGGTCTTGACGTTCGCGATTTTCGCATTGCGCCACGCGTCAGCCAAAACTTCGCCCAGAATATTCCAGTTGCCGCCTGCCGGGCCTGTCATAAATCTTAAATTAATATTCTCAGCCGCCGAAGCCTGCGTTATTAATAAAGCTAAAATTAACATTAATATAATTAAAAGTTTGCGCATAATTAATCACTCCTAATTTAGATAAATTGATTATAATATAATTAAGATTAAATTTAAATTAAGAAATAAAGCAGATGGGAGAATAAGCGCACCATGAGGACAACGAAGCTAAAGATGAAACGCGAGCTATTGCAAAAATGGGTCCAGGGTCCGCGACCCTGGTGAAAATAGCAATGTTAAGCACGGGCGGGACTATAAGCTCGGTGATGACTGACAGAGGCCTTGCGCCGGAAGATTTAAACGTAGAGAGGCTCGTAAAGATTTGTCCGGCGTTAATGGGCTTTGAGCATGAAATAGATTTTATAAGCGTTATGAATAAGGACAGCAGTAATATAACGCCGCAGGACTGGCTTGTCATGGCTGACAAAATTAAAAGTGTTGAGGCCGACGCTGTGATATTGCTTCACGGCACGGACACGCTGGCTTATACGGCAGCAGCTTTAGCATATTTATTAAATGATTTAAATGTGCCTGTGATAGTCACAGGTTCGATGCTTGCGCCGGATGAATTTAATTCGGACGCGGGCGACAATATTTATGAGGCCTTGCAGTTCGCAATGCAATTAGCGATGTATAAACGCAAGGGCGTTTATGTTTCATTCGGCGGAATTTTAATTCACGGCTTGAGAGCGCACAAGGCTGATTCTAAACACAAGCACGCGTTTATTAGTGTAGATTATCCGGTGTTAGGCGAGATGAAGGACAAGGGCGAATACAAGACGGCATGGCTTAACGCGAAAGTGCCGGAATTTAATTCAGCGCGTCCGTGGATGTCACTTGCCGCCTTACTTGCCTCCCCTGTAAGGATTGAAGACCTGAATGGTCTTCAAATCGTGGCCTGCAAGGCAGGTGGCAGCCGTAGGCTGACGGAGGGGTGCAATAATGCAAAGATTATTGATTTAGTTATATTCCCTGGGATGAGCGGCGAGCTTATAAATAAAGTTTGCAATGCCAAGCCTGATGCTATAATTCTTGAAGCTTACGGACTGGGCGGAGTGTGTGAGGATTTATTGAATGCTGTGAAAAATTGCGTAGCTAATAATATTAAAGTAATAGTTAGAAGTCAGGCGTTATTTGGCGGCGTTGACTTGAGCGTTTATGAAGTTGGGCGGCGTTTGATAGATGCCGGAGCAATGCCTGCTTTAGTTGCAACACGCGAGGCGTTAATTGCAAAGCTAACCCTGCTTTTCGCGTCAGGAAGTTTTAATATTAATAATTTAAATTTAAATATTTGCGATGATATATAATATTAATGATAATAAAGAAAAGGGTCCAGGGTCCGCGACCCTGGCAGGGTTATTAGGGACAGCGTCCCTAATAGCTAAATAAATATAAATAAATCATGTCTTGCGGCGATAATAATATTTTAAATGCTAAAAGGCTGACGGAGCTTTCGCACTCGGGCGGGTGAGCGGCGAAGATAGGTCCGGGCGACCTTGCAAAAGTACTGGCTGACATACCGGCAGTGAATGATCCGAGCGGGCGCATATTAGCCTCATGGAGCGGCGGCGAGGACGCGGCGTTATGGAAGCTTGACGATAAGCGTATAGGCATATTGACTATAGACTTTATAACGCCGATAGTTGACGATGCTTATACATGGGGACAAATCGCGGCGGCAAATTCTATAAGCGACGTGTTCGCTATGGGCGGACGGCCTTTAATAGCGTTAAACGTTGTGAATTTCCCGACTAAATTATTAAGTTTAGATATATTAAAGTTAATTTTGGACGGCGGCTATGACAAGACGCGCGAGGCGGGAGCGTTTTTAGTCGGCGGACACAGCGTGCAGGACGACGAGCCTAAATACGGACTTGTTGTTTACGGCGAAGTTGATAATAATAAAATATGGCGTACTACAGGGGCTAAAGACGGCGATAAATTAATATTAACTAAGCCATTAGGCACTGGAATTGCCGCGACTGCTATTAAAGCTAATATGCTTGAGGATAAATTAACGGAGCTTGAAGCAATTAAATATATGCGTATGTTGAACTCACTGCCGTTATATATGGATGACGATTTGCATGATGCAGTACACGCCGCAACTGACGTAACGGGCTTCGGTCTTGCCGGTCATGTTTTGGACATGCTGAGCGATGAGACGATAGACTTAAATTTAAACTTAAATAATCTGCCGTCGATAGCTGGAGTTAAAGAGCTTGCGGACATGGGGCTTGTGCCTGAAGGCGCGTATAGAAATCGAGCCGAATATGAGCATAAAGTTGACTTTATAAATCAAGCTTACTCGCAGTCTGAAATAGATTTAATGTTCGACGCTCAGACATCCGGCGGCTTATTATTAGCGGCAAGGGCTGACAAGGCCGAGCAGATTGTAAATTTAGCTAAATTAAAGGGCTTTGATAAAGCTTGTATAATAGGCGAGTTTGTTGATGGCACTGGCAGAATTAGAGTGATATAAAATTATATAAAATTAGCCGGAGAGTTAATTATTAGCTCTCCGGCCTTTATTATTATATTACTTGTTTAAGTTTAAGCTATTTATTAATTATTAATACATGCCGTCCATGCCGCCGGGCATTCCACCGGGCATACCAGCCGCCTCTTTCTTCTCCGGCTTGTCCGCAACGATACCTTCAGTCGTTAAGACCATTGCCGCTATAGAGCCTGCATTTTGAAGAGCCGAACGCGTGACTTTGACCGGGTCAATAATTCCAGCCGCGACCATGTCGATATACTCGCCGGTGCTTGCGTTAAGTCCGTGGCCAGTCGGCAAGCCCTTTACTTTCTCGACGATAACATCGCCCTGATAGCCCGCGTTCTCAGCGATTAAGAATAAAGGCGCTTTTAACGCGTCAAGCACGATACGCGCACCTGTCTTAACATCGCCGTTTAAAGTCTCGACAAATTTCTCAAGCTCAACTGCGCAGTTAAGAGCCGCAACGCCGCCGCCTGCAACTATACCCTCTTCGACGGCCGCTCTCGTTGCATTAAGCGCATCTTCTATTCTATGCTTAAGCTCTTTCTGCTCGGTCTCAGTAGCAGAACCGACCTGAATGACCGCAACGCCGCCGACTAACTTAGCAAGTCTCTCGTGTAACTTCTCTTTGTCGTAGTCAGAAGTCGAGTCCTCAATCTCTTTCTTAATCTGCGCTGCTCTCTCGCGGATCTTGTCAGGATTGCCCGAGCCCTGCGTGATAGTCGTATCTTCTTTGGTA
>JAFSNU010000011.1 GCA_017447325.1 Synergistaceae bacterium
AGAGTGCGTTTTTAAATTTTAAAATTTAAAAAATATTGCTGGAGGATAAAGATAAATAAATGGCGGCATTAAATTTTGATACGGCTATGAATAATATGCGGTCGATAATACGGGGCGAGGCCGTAGGTTCTCCGCGCTTATTAATAATAACTATAATTGCGCTTTGCTGCTGGGTTGGCGTGTCGTTTATTAATAATCAAGTTAATACGTCTAATATGACTTTAAGCAATCAAGAGAATAGATACAGGACTTTAACAGGGCTTGCTGCTGAATATTCAGAACTCGCGCCGCTGAGGGCAACTAATAAAGATAATAATAAAAGCGGCAACGTTGACGTTCCTGCTGTGTTCGCGCAAATTTCGGAAGAAATGCAGCTTGGCACTCGCGTAAATAGAATTGCGCCTGACGGACGAAATCAGTCGGTTGAAATTAATAGATTATATGCTGATGAGCTGGCTGATTTAGAGCGCAAGCTCGCGGCTGCCGGAGTGTTCTTTAAGTCGGCGGAAGTCCGGGCGTTGCCTGCCGGTTACGAAAGATTATTTACTATCTCGGCTATAATCGGGCCTTTAAATTAAATTTAAAAATTTTAAAATTTTATGGAGAGTAATTAAGACATGAAATTTATAAAGACGCCTTTAAAATTAATATTAAAGCTATTATTATTAATAATAGGCTTTTGCATAGCTTTCTGGATGTTTCTGCCGTGGCGCGAGGTCGGAGGCGCGGCTTTGTCTCTCGCGAGGCCTGTGCTTGAGCAAAAGGGACTGAGATTAAATTTTGCCGGAGTGAGATCACAAAACGGCGAGCAGGGCTTTATTATAGACGGACTTGAGATTGCAGGCTTTACTAATTTTAGTTTTGACTCGTTAACTATAAGGCCGCAAATTTTAGCAAGCTTGATGAACTTTGCGCCGGTGTGCGATATAAGATTTCGCGGCGGCAGCATGACGATGGGACAAAAAATAAATTTCGGCGACGGGAGTTTATTATTAACAGCATCGCCGAATAATATTTTAATAGAGAATTTAAGGACTAACGGAGATTTTGCGGTGAACGGATTTTTAGCTGTAAATCCTGCGCAGTCGCGAATAAGCCGTGCCGAAGCCTCGCTGCAAGTGCCGGCTGAGTTTGAAAGCAACATGCAGACGCTGAAAAATTTTTTGCCGTTGGTTCAGGATAAGAACGGGAACTGGTTCTTGCGGCGCAAATAATATAATATATAAAATTAAGAAAGGCATGGTGATTGAATAAATGCTTGGAGATTTAATAGATAAGCTTAATGATTTATTTTATGATTTAAAATTTAAATTCAGCAAGAGCAAGCCTGTTGAAGATGATGATAATAATTTAGAGCAGGCGGACGGCGAAGGCAATTCTGAAAATAATAATAAAAATTCTAATCAGGATTTAAAGCACGACGGCGGAAAAATTTACGCGCTGTGGCGTATAATTCTGCCGGTCTTGCTTGGCCTGAGCTTTGGCTGGCTCGCGGCTGTGTGCCTTGGCGTGTGGCTTGAGTATTCGGGAATAATTAGGCCGACGCGAAAAAATTTTGTAAGCAGCGAAGTTAAAAGCGAGAGTGTGAAGAAAGTTGGGCTTGATGATTTCTTATTGTCTAATCCGTTTAGAATTTCCGCGCGTAAAGTCGTTGAGCCGGAAGTAAAGACAGTTGCCGAAGAAGTTGCGTCGGAAGAGCCGGAGTACGAGGAAGTGAGCAGGATTGCTGCGGCGGTTCTGCGCGGTACTTTGCCGGGCGGCGGCGCATGGGTCGAGCTTGACGGCAAGGAAAAATTTGTGTTAATTAACACAAGCTTTGATTTATATACTTTAACTCGAGTGTCTTATCTTGAAGCTGAGTTCACGCGTATAAAACCCAGTGATAATACTTTAGACAGGGTCATACTTGATTTATATTTTGACAAGCATGTAGTGAAGCTTCCGCCCGAGCCTGAGAGAAAGCCTAAGCCCAAGCCGGAAGTGCGTCATGCCGATGCCAACGTCCCGACCGGCGATGTCGTCGCTGCCAACGGAGAGCAGGAAGGCGCAATCCCGAGCGGAATGGTTAATCAGCTTGTGCAAAATCCGTTTGACGAGTTAAAGAAAGTGAGACTTAGGCCACAGGGTCAGGCCGGATTGCAAATTCAATGGATTCAAAACGACAGCATATTAAAGAAGCTTGGAGTAAAGCGCGGCGACGTTATTAAATCTATAAACGGCATTCCGTTTAATAACATGGCCGATATTGCGAACTCGATTAACTCGCTCATGAACAGCGAGCGATTTGACGTTGAAGTCGAACGCCGGGGCAAGCCGACTGCGTTGCGTTATGTCGTGCATTAATTAATAAATTTTAAAGTATGCGAATTAAATTTAAAGCTAAGAATTTAATGGAAGTGCTTGTTAATAATATGGCCGATATTGCGAACTCGATTAACTCGCTCATGAACAGCGGGCGATTTGACGGGGCAAGCCGACAGCGTTGCGTCACGCCGTGCATTAATTAATAAATTTTAAAGTATGCGAATTAAAATTAAAACTAAAAAATATAAGGGCTTTACTTTAATGGAAGTGCTTGTGGCCGTCGCGATCACGGGTCTTGTGGTCGCGGGCGGCTTCCGGCTTATAGCAATGTCTATGCGCACTTTGGCTGAGATACA
>JAFSNU010000113.1 GCA_017447325.1 Synergistaceae bacterium
ATTCAACATAAAGCCGATCAAAGACGTTACAGTGCTTTTGCCATTGCTGCCAGTAACTCCAATAATTTTATCAGCTTTAATTAAATTCGCGACAAAATCAATTTCACCGGTTAATTTAACGCCGCGTCTATCAGCTTCCTGCACAAAGCTTGACTTCGGCGGAATGCCGGAACTCAGTAAAATTACATCGGCCTGAAAGGCTTTCTCGCTATTGCCGCCCTCTTCATACTTAATATTATTCTCATCAAATACTTTCTTAATCTCAGGCTTAATCTCTTTGACTTCCGACACGAACACATCCGCGCCCAAGTCACGCGCAAGCATAGCAAGGCCTTTGCCGCTCACGCCCGCGCCTATTACCGTTATAGTTTTAGATTTATAATTATTATTCATAATAAAATCACTCCTTGAGTTAAAAGTTAAATTATATATTTATTAGCTCCGCTTTCAAATCTTCAAACGAAATTTCAGGCTCATTTGCCCGAGCTATAACAGCCGCCGCATCCTCTTCGTCCTCGCGTTTAGCCATATATTTTAAGAACGCCGCGTAGTCGCATAATTTCTCAAGATTATACTCGTCAAGTCCCGACGCTATTTCAATAAGATTTTCAACAGTCATGTTTATAATTCTCCTCCCTAAATTCCCGCAAGCACCAACGCAATCAACACCGCTCCGACCGCATGAGCAAGCCAGAAGCAGTGCGTTACTCTCGTCTCGTCCCAGTTTTTGCCTTGAGATTTAAATTTAAGCTGAAAATGATGATGCAGAGGCGCCATCAAAAATACTTTGCGATTTAACTTTCTAATCGTAAAAATCTGAATTGCAGAGCTTAACATCTCGAGTATAAACAAAAAGCCTATCGCCGCCAACGCTAATAATCTGCCGTTCATTATCGCTATGCTTGCAATCGCTCCGCCCAAGAAATGCGCGCCCGTGTCGCCCATGAAAGTCTTCGCCGGACGAATATTAAAGAACATAAAGCCAGATACTATAAAGAACAAAATTATTATATTTAATTTATTAAAGTCATTTATAGCTATAACTAAATGCGCCGCCGCAAGCGAGATTAAGAAACATCCGCCCGCGAGACCGTCCAAGCCGTCCGTTATATTCACGGCGTTCAACATCCCCGCGCTGGCCAGAAACGCGAGAATTATTATTAATAAATCTATCAATAAATTATTATCTTTATCCAAGCCCGGCCAGAAGCCCAAATTATTATTAATATATAAAGCTATAACCCATAACGCACAGATAACAAGCTGAACTTTTAATTTGCCTAAACTTTTAAAGCCCTCGCTTGTGTGCGTGAAGAATTTTAAGCCGTCGTCAATAAAGCCTATAACTCCTCCGGCAATCGGCAATATCCAAAATAACACTGCATTCAAGCCATAGCCCATATATAAATTTATAATTAAAGCTAATAAAGCAAGCACTAAAAAAACTACGCCTCCCATTGAGGGCGTAGCAGCCTTGATCTCATTATCTATATTAACGCCGTAGCTCTTCTGCGCCTGCATAAAATGCTCTCTTAACTGGAACTTTATCCAAAAATGCTGAAGCACCAAGCTCAACACAAAGAATAAACCGCCGCATAAAGCGCAGCTAAAATTATTATTCAGCATTTTTAACTAATTCCCGCGCGATATTTTGCAGGCCGATGCTGTGAGAGCCCTTTAATAACGCCATGCAGTTGTCTTTATTATTATTTATAATATTTAACGCGCCGCGCCAGTCGTCCGCGAACAAAATATTTTCATCAAGCTTCACAGCCTCGCGCCATATCCCGCCCACTAAAATTACTAAATCTAATTTATTAAATAATTCTGCAATTTCAGCGTGATATTTAACTGCGTCTCCGCCCATCTCGCGCATCTCGCCAAGCACCGCAATCTTCTTAATCTCATGCTTAATATTTATAAATATAAACGTCTCGAGCGACGCCCGCATCGACGCAGGATTCGCATTATAAGCATCATCTATTAATATTAAATTATCTAATTTATAAATCCTGCCGCGTCCGTCCAACGGCGCAAATTCTTTCAAGCTCGCCGCAAAATCTTTCACGCCTAACAAATTTCCTAACGCTCCGGCAAAGCTCAACGGATAAGCATTATGTTCGCCCCACACCGCCGCGCTTAACTCGTCATTATTTAATTTAAACTTTAACAACGGCATTCCGGACTTCTCATCAAAATTAAATTTAACATCTTTAATCTTAAAATCTAAACTCTCAAAGCCAACTCCGAATTTATCTAAATCATTAAGCCTTAAAGCTTCACCGCTTAATAACTTATTATCAGAGTTATACAAAAATGTCTTAATTTTATTAGACTTCAAAATTTCAAGTTTGCCGCGCAAAACACCCTCAATACTTTTAAAGCCCTCGAGATGCACCGGCGCAACTTGCGTTATTATAGCTATACTTGGATTAAACAGCTGCGTTAATTCTAAAATCTCGCCGGGCTTGTTCGCTCCGAACTCCAATAATAAAATCTCCGCGTCCTCCGGCATAGCAAGCACAGTACACGTGCAGCCAATGCGAGTATTAAAGCTTTGCTCCGCCGCATGAACTTTAAATTTAGAACTTAATACAAGTTTTACAGCCTCGCGCGTTGTCGTCTTGCCGACGCTGCCCGTTACAGCTATAACTTCCCGCAAAGTTTTATTGTCTTCCAAACGTCTTGACGCTATGCGCGCTAAATCTAATTCAGGCTCATCAAGTTCGATAAACTCAACGCCTTTATAAACTTTATCAGGTCTCTTGCCCGTTCTAACTATAATTATCTCCGCGCCGTTGCTCACAGCCTGATCTATATAATCATGTCCGTCAACCCGTTCGCCCTCTAGAGCTATAAATACTCCGCCCGCTCTTACATTACGGCTGTCCGTCGCCGCATGTTTGCCGAAAATTTTGTTAATATTATTATTCATGCTTCGCGCTCCAGTCTTTCACAAACTCAGCGTCATTGTGCGGTATATTCTCGCCCTTGACTATAATAAATTTCTCCGGCCCTTTGCCCGTCACCGCTAATATATCATGCTCAGACTTTAATTCGCTTAAAGCATACGCAATAGCATCCGGCCTGTTCAAAATAATTTTATAAGGCTTATTGTGAACGCCCGACGCGATCGCCTCGGCTATTAACTGCGGATCTTCGTCGCGCGAATTGTCCATCGTGATAATAATTTCGTCGGCTAACTCATCGGCTGCCTGGCCTAACGCCGGCCTGTTGAGCTGATAACGTCCGCCGCCGTGTCCGAACAACGAAATAATTTTTGCGTCCGGCTCTAAATCTCTAATAGTTTTTAACACGCTCTTCAAGGCTGAAGGCGTGTGAGCAAAGTCTATAAAGCATAACGCATGATTTTTCAGTTCGTAACGCTCGAGCCGTCCCGGGACTTGAGGCACTGACGCAACGCCCTTTATAATCGCCTCGTCGCTCACCCGTCCGCGTAAAGCCGTGACTGCGCATAACACGTTCCAGATATTAAA
>JAFSNU010000114.1 GCA_017447325.1 Synergistaceae bacterium
CTGATAATAAAAATTTAAATTTAAACGCGCATCAGGATTTAGAGAATTTAAATTTAGAGCGTGACGAGACTGGGCTTGAATTTGAAAATTTGCAGGAGTTAAATAATGAGCCTGATAATAAAAATTTAAATTTAAACGCGCCGCAGGATTTAGAGAATTTAAATTTAGAGCATGACGGGCTTGAATTTGAAAATTCGCAGGAGTTAAATAATGAGCCCGAGCAGGAGAATTTAAATAATTTAAAGCCGGAAAATTTAGAAGAGCAAGAGCCGGAGAGTTTAGCTGATAAATATTTTGATGAATTATTTTCTCCGCGCGGGCGTGACGACGCAAGCGAAGAGCAAGAGCAAAAGCAAGAGCCGGATAAAAATTTAGATTTAGAGCAGAAGCAGGACAAGCCGGCGAAAAGATTTTTGACTGAGCAGGACGAGCTCCAGAACTTGGCCGACGAGCTTTTGCTTGAGGATAAGGATAATTATAATAACAAGAGCGAATATAATAATTATAGTCTTGATGATATAAAGCAGCTTGAGGATTATGTCGAGCAGCTTGAAAGTTTGCTTGACGAGCAGGAAGGCGTGTTGCGCGAGGAGCTGAGCAAGAAGCCGGAGAGCGTTAATGTTAAAGCTAAAGAAATTGAAAAAGTTAAAGCAGTTAAGGAAATTAAGAGTGAAGTTAATGAAGACGTCAGCGGAGTAGAGGAGCAGCTAAACGCGGTCTTTAACGGAGCAAATAATATTAATAATAATAAAATCCAGGTCAGAGAGCGGAACGGCGAGTTCACCCAGCAGCTGCACGGCGCGCTTCACAATCGGAAAGTTTTAGCGATAGAGAAATCGGAGCTTGCGTTAAAGAATGCGCCGAAGAAAATCAGCAAAAAAGTAAAGATAGCGGCGGCGTGCGCTGTGTTGTTGTCGCTGGCTCTGGCGGGAGTGTGCGTGACGCTGTTATATCTCAGGCATAAAGCTTATTATCAGGACGCGCCGTCTGTGTCTGAAAATTTAAATTTAAATAATATAAATTCGCAGGATGTTAATTTAGATTTAGAAGATGAAAATAAAAGTGAAAATGAAAATTTGAATGAGTTAAATGAAATTAAGAATGAGAATAATGAAAATGTTGATGAAGTAAGTGAAGATGTGAATGATTTAAATTTAAGCGAAGATATAAACGAGCCTGAGCTTAAAGCTGAAGCTGAAGTTAATAGTAATGATTTAGAAATAGATAATAATATAAATTTGAGTTTAAATTATCAAGATATTCTTGACGCGGGATCGTTAGCTTTAAATACTAAAGAATGGGACGAGGCGATATTGACTTTTCACAGAGCTTGCGAGCTTAATAAACGCGACGTGACAGCGCGGATAGGGCTCGCGTGGGCGTACTACGGAAAGGGACTGTATGCTGACGCGCTGATAGTTTTAAACGAGACGCGGCGCAAATTTCCGTTGGACGCGACGATAGAGACTATGCGCAGGATGCTGCGTAAAGTTAAGTGATTTGGAGGATTATTAATTATGAGAGATAAAATAGTGGTGCTTGTGGCCGGCGGCCGTATGGTGCAAGATTTACAGCAAGCGGCCTTGAGCGAGGAAGAACTTGCCGAGCTGCTGCCGGAGGAGCTTAAAAATATTGTGTCAATTCAAAAATGGAGCGTTCAGCCGACGTCTAATTACACGCTGAGAATGTGCCATGAAATAATTGAAATGGCTGCAGACTTTATTAATAAGCAGGGCGCAAAGGGCGTTGTTATAATTTGTGCGATCGAGGGCTTGGCCGAGCTTGCGTATCTTGCGGATTTAGTCTGGGATTTAAATCCGCCGTTAGTATTTACTGGTTCTATATTTAACGCGGGAAGTTTGCGGAGCGAAACGGCGTTAAGATTAACTCAGGCCGTTAAAGCCGCAGCATCAGGAGTTTGCACTGGGAAAGGCGCGATTGTATGTTTAAACGATGCGCTTTACTCGCCCGCTGATATTATACGAGTGTCGGGCTGCGTCAGCTCAAATATATTTGCGTTTCCTGATGCGCCGCTTGCTGTATTCTCTCAGCCGTTGGACGAATTAATTCAGATTAGATCGCCGAGAATACGTCAAGTTTGCAATTTAGATTTGCCGCTGGCGCGTAATATTGAGATTATAGACGCGGCTCTTGGCAGCAGCGATTTAATATTAAAAGCTTTATTAGATAAAAGATATGAAGAGTTAGAAGGATTAATTGTTTCAGGCTTCGGGGACGGAGAAGTGCCGTCGTCATGGATGCCGTTATTAAGAAAATTAGTTAGAGCTAATATACCGGTTGTGTTGTCGTCGAGAGACCCGGGCGGTTTAGTTCAAGATATTGAAGACTACGAGGGCAGCGCGTCGCAGTTGTTAGAGGCGGGATTAATCAGCGCGGGAATGCTTACGCCTCATCAGGCAAGGATAAGGCTCGCCGTCGGACTTGCCGCGAGCTTAGAGGGCGACGCTTTAAAGAATTATATGCGGGGCGGAATGTAAATTATCATGGCTGGAATAGTTGCAATTATAGGTCGGCCTAACGTCGGCAAGTCGTCGCTGTTTAACAGATTGACAGGCAGCCGTGACGCTATAGTAGACAATACGCCCGGCGTTACGCGAGATAGATTATACGGCGAAGTTGAATGGCGGGGCGAAAATTTTTATGTTATAGACACCGGCGGCATCATGGGCGAGGACACGGCCTTTAGCAAAGGCATTAAGTCTCACGTTGACGCGGCGATAAGCGAGTGCGACGCTGTGTTAATGGTCATGGACGGCAAGACCGGAGTGACGAGTTCGGATCAAGAAATTGCGGATTTATTAAGACGGAGTAACAAGCCGGTTATATTAGCCGTAAATAAAATTGATGATATAAAGCATGAAGAGATTATAAACGAGGCTTATGAGTTAGGACTTGAAAATGTAATCGGCGTGAGTGCCTTGCATAAGCGCAATCTTGACGAGTTATTAAATTTAATTATAAACTTTTTGCCGGATGACAAAGATGATTACGATAATCAGGACGGCGAGGGCGTTATAAGATTAGCGATAGCCGGTCGGCCTAACGTCGGCAAGTCGTCACTCTTAAATAAATTATCAGGTAAAGAAAGATCTTTAGTAAGTCCTGTTGCAGGGACGACAAGAGATCCGGTCGATATGTTAGTTAATATTGATAATCAAGATTTTAGAATTGTTGACACGGCGGGCTTGCGGCGCAAGAGCAAATTTATAAATAATAAGAGCTCGAGCGAGAATGATCTTGAATATTATTCGTTTGTGAGGACTTTAGCGGCGATTGACAGGTCCGATGTAGTTTTATTGTTAATGGACGCGGAGACGCCCTGCACGGATCAGGATAAAAAAATCGCGGCGCATATCGCTGGCAAAGGCAAAGGACTTGTGTTAATTATAAATAAATGGGACTTAGTGGCCGGCAAAGTTAAACTTGGCGATAATTTAATTAAGAAAGTTAAGGACGAGATGCCGTTTGTGAACTGGGCGCCGGTGATATTCGCGTCGGCGTTGACAGGCCGCAGCACGCAGAAGATCGCTCCGTTAGTTAAGACTGTATATGAAAATCGCAAGAATAGAATCGCGACGAATACTTTAAATAAATTAATGCGTGATGTGTTAGCGTTTGACAGGCTGCCGTCGAACAAGAAGGGCCGGACGTTAAAGATTTATTATTGCTCTCAAGTTGACGCCGAGCCGCCGACGTTTATATTTTTCGTGAACGAGCCTGAGATAGTTAATAATGCGTTTGAAAATCATGTTAGAAATGAGTTAAGAAATTTAGCGGACTTTAACGGAACGCCTGTTAGAGTTTTCTGGCGGGGCAAAGACCGCAGTGAATAAAAATTTTAATTAAGCAAATCAAGAGGCCGGGGACTTGTCTTCGGCCTTTAAATTTTATTTAAGTTTGATTAATATTGTATAATGTATTATAAATAAATAAACTCGCTGAATGGAAGTGATGTTTTATAATGATACGCTATATTATCAGACGCATTTTGTTTTTGATTCCCGTGTTAATCGGCGTGGCTTTCTGCGTGTTCACGCTGTTGTACTTCACGCCCGGCGATCCCGCTCGAATGGTGCTGGGCGACCTCGCTACTCCTGAAGCCATTCAAGAATTTCGAGACAAAGAGGGCTTGAATGATCCGTTTTTAGTCCAGTTTGGAAATTATTTGTATAAGGCTGTGTTTAAAGGCGACATCGGCCGCTCGTACAGCACTAAACGACCTGTAATGACTGAGATCATGACAGCGTTTCCTTATACGCTCAAGCTCTCGGCCTTTGCAATGCTTATAGCAATTATAATCGGCATACCCTGCGGGATAATCAGCGCAATTAAGCAATACTCATGGTTCGATACTATAACTA
>JAFSNU010000012.1 GCA_017447325.1 Synergistaceae bacterium
GATAAATATCTCGTCAGTCTGTTGTTAATAAAATTATTATTATTAGCTAAATCAGCCAAACTTATTACTCCCGAATTTAATTTAATTAATTAAAAATATAAAATTTTTTCTATTATAACGCACTTTATAAAGCTCTTTAAATAATAAAAAATTCCCCGAGTTTAAAATTAAAATTAATCTAAAAATTTTAAGCTCAGGGAATTTTATTTCAAATTTAAAAATTTTAAATTTTATTTTTATTTAACTAAAGGCCCGACGCACTGCATGATAATAGGCTCTTGAGTGTCAGTTAATTTTAATATTGCTTTGACTTCGTCTTTATCGAAATTCATTCTCGTCCTTGCGCCCCAGCCGACCGACGCGGCGTAAAGATACGAGCTCTGAGTCATCGAACCGGCATGTTCCCAGCCGCATAATTTAATTTCCTGCAAATTATCTTTAAAATTAAAATTAAAATTAGTCTTCTCCCAGCGCGAAACGTCCTGAACGAACATAAAGCACACTGCGCCTTTTGCCGCAAAAGCCTGCCGGCCTGCCGTCGCCTTTCTGTGATCGCCTGCTTCGATTAATTCTAAGCTGTGATTTGCCGGAATATATTTATAAACGCCCTGCTTTAAAAACGCGTATAAAATAATATCCTGAACGTTCAGCGCCGTCGCGAAAACTAATTTGCCGTCATCACGATTAACTCCGGCAGCCGCCCATAATAAATTCGAGAGCTTCTGTAAATCTTCTTCATCTTCTAATACTTTATCATCGTAAATATCATTTCCGCTTAAAGATCTTCTATTATTAAGAGCCTCGAGCAAAGACATGCCGCCGGTCTTCTCAGGTGCGGGCAGTTTGATATTTAAATCTTCAGCCGCTAAAGCTAAAGCTTGTGAACTTAACGCCAGCGCAAAAATTAAAGCAAACAAAATAATTTTCTTCACGTGCAAAACTTCCTTTCAAGTTTTAAAATTTTAAAAATTTTAAATAAAAAATTTCCCCGCGCGTTTAATTATAAATCTTAAAGCGCAGGGAATTTTTAAATTTTAATTTTTAATTAAATTATTAAATTATTTCTTAAAAATATTATCGAAAGTCGTTAAAATTTTATCTGAGTTAGCCGCAAGAGCTTCAAGATCGACAGTTAAAGCCGACTTCGCGATCGCGTCAACGTCAACGCCCGGCATCTCGACGTCATTTCTCACCGAGAGCAGATTATTTTTAACTAAAATCTCCTGCCCCTCTTTAGATAATATAAAATCATAAAGCAGCTTGCCGTTCTCAAAGTTCGCGCTGTTCTTGACTAATCCAATCGGCGAGAAGATCGAGACTAAATCTTTCGGAAGATACGTGAAAGCTATAGGCGAACCCTGAGCCTCTAAATTATGCGAAACGTAGTCAAGCATAATTCCAACCTGATATGCGCTCGCGGCAACCTGATTATGAGTTGCGGTCGTGCCGGACTCAAGCTCGCAGCCGTTGGCTCTTAACTTCTTAAAATATTCCTCGCCGTAATTAGGATCAGCAAGCAGCGCCGCGACGAAATATTTTGTCGTTCCGGCCGACGACGGGTCAGTCATAACTATCTGGCCTTCCCATTTCTTGTCTAATAAATCATTCCATGATTTGGGCGCGTCCTCCGCATCGATTAAGTCAGAATTATAGCCGATGCCCATGTTCATCATTCTTGCTCCGGTATAGCAGCCGTCGGGGTCAATAAATTTCTTGTCAATGGCCGCCGCCTCGGGCGAAGAGTACTGCGCTAAAATTCCCTCTTTCTTAAACGAAAGATAGTCCGCAGGGTCTCCAACCCATAATAAATCTGCGGCAACCTGGCCGGCCTGATTCTCCGTTGCGATCTTCGTGATGACGCGGCCTGTTCCGGCAAAGTAATAATCCAGCGTTATATCAGGGTATTTTGCCTCGAAACCTTTCTTAATAGCCACAAGCTGGTCTTCCTGCATGGACGAGTACATCATGACTTTCCCAGTTCCCGACGGATCGGCAAACGCCGCGCCGGCAAAACTTAACGCGAGTAAAGCTAATAATGCTGCAAAACGTTTCATTGCTATTACCTGCCTTTAAATTAAATTTATTTATTTATTATTCTATAATATTTTAAAAAAATTAAAATAATTAATTATGCGCAATTATTTTAATTTTTAGCTTTTAGCTTGCAGCTTGAGGCACTGACGCTATAATTTTCGTCCCGCGCTCGGGCTTCGATATAACGCTCAAACTTCCGCCCATTAACGACATACGCTCCGTCATGTTCGCGAGCCCTCTGTGACCTTGCAATCTTAACTCCTCGTGCGTTAAATTTGCAGTCTTAGCGTCAAAGCCCTTGCCGTTATCGCTAATCTCTAATACTAAATTATTTAAATTATCTTTATAAACTTTCGCGACGACTTCCGTTGCTTGGCCGTGTCTTACAGCATTAGACACAGCTTCCTGAAATATCCGCAGGAACGACAAGCGCAGCTCAGGGCTTGTCTCAAAATTTTCAAGCTCGTTTAACTCGTCAAGCTCTGCTATAACTTCTACATCATAACTTTGCGACAATCTCTCAGCCAGTTCAGTCAAAGTCTCCGCAAGTCCCAAGTCCATCCACGGCGGAGCTAACTCGTCGCATAAAGCTCTTAATTCTCGCACTATAGTCTTCGCTAATTTTTCAGTGCGTTCAATGCGGGGCCTTGCGTCGTCGTCCTCGAGCGACATGTGTATCTGCTGCAATAAAGCCGTCACGTCCTGAAGCGGCCCGTCGTGAATTTCACGCGCCATGTCCACGCGCTCCTTCTCCTGCACGCTCACTATATCGCGCACATAACTATTGCGCAAATTATCACGCTCTATAGCCGCCTGAGCAAATCGCTTCAACGCCTTATGCACGCTCTTAATTTCTTTAACTTCGCTTAAAGCATTATCGAAATTCGGCGCGTCATGTCCCAGCGTAAAATTATCAATTTCGTTTGCAATCTCGCGTAACGGGAAGACTAACATGTTCCATAATAATTTTATGGCCAGAAAACTGCAGAACGCCATTAAAACTATCATGACCGGCCACATGCGCGTGACTTTCACAAGCCCGCCTAATAAATTGCTCCAAGACACAGCAGCTACTACATAGCCTTTATTATTTGCCAAGGGATACACAGCGAGCGTGTACTGCGCCCCGCGCTTGTCCTCAACTCGAACGGCCTGGCCGGCTGGAATGTCAGGGCGCCATATCGAAGCAATATTAGCAGCCCCGGGCGAGGCAGTTATAACAGTTCCGTCAATGCCTATCAAAGCAACCCAGCCCGGCATCGACGGTCCCCATGCAAAGAACGGATAATTCGCAGCGTCGCCCAGTAATTTATACGGACTGAAATCCGCGTTAAGCTGATAGGCCATGTTCTCGGCCAAGTCCTGAACGTACGAACTCACCGCCGCCTCCATTGCAGTCTCCTGATTTATCATTCCTAAAACTGCTACAAAAACTACGGCAAGCGAAGGCACTATTAACGCGCTCACTAAAAACGCGAGCGAGTAATTTTTAAATTTAACCTTCAACATTCGGCGAGTCTAACAGCTCGTCAAGCGTCACTACTCCATACTTTAAAGCTAATAATAACGCCTCAGTTTTATTTTTAGAGCCGAGCTTGTCATAAATAGACGCAAGATGTGTCTGCACAGTGCGCTCACTGATAAATAAACGCCGCGCAACTTCTTTGCTTGAAAGTCCCTGCGCCGCTAATAATAAAACTTCGCGCTCGCGTGTTGACAAAGGCTCGGGGATAAAGTCCTCGCCGCCCATTACAGACGCGACTTCAGGATCTAAATATAATCCGCCGCTTGCAACCGTATTAATAGCAGCCGTTAATTCTTTAGGACTAACTGTCTTTAACACGAAGCCCCGCGCTCCTGCTCTCAGCGACGCCATTACATATTGCTGCGCATCGTAAGACGTGAGCATTATCGTCGCCGTGTGCAAGTTAGAGAGTTTAACTTTCTGCGACACGGCCACGCCGTCCATGCCCGGCATTCTTATGTCTAACAGCGCAACGTCCGGCTTTAATTCATTAATTAACTCCCAGGCTTTCTCGCCGTCCTCGGCTTCGGCAACAAGATCAAAAGTCTCCTCGCGCCGCAAAAATTCCGCGATGCCCGCGCGCGTCAATGGATGATCGTCCGCTAATAAAATTCTTATGCTCATAATCTAAACTCCTAAAATTTAAATTTACATGCCAATATCTTTTTCAACCGGCCTTAACGCGATTATACACTCTTCAATTACTTTATCGAGTTCAAATCCCATGCGCTCCGCTCCGGCCTTTATAATATCTCTATTAACTCCTTTTGCAAACGCTTTATCTTTCCATTTCTTCTTCACGCTCTTTAATTCTAAATCGCTTAAAGATTTTGACGGCCTGACAAGTCCCGCCGTGATAATTAAGCCCGTAAGCTCGTCGATCGTGAATAAAGTTTTTTCAAGATTGCTTAACGGCTCTACGTCAGTGCAAATTCCAAAGCCATGCGACTGCACAGCGCGTATAATACTCTCATCAACTCCGGCCTCGCGCAGTAAATCCGGTGCTTTATGACAGTGCGTCTCCGGCTTCGAACTTGTTAATTCCCAGTCTATGTCATGCAGAATTCCAACTATGCCCCATAATTCTTTATCTTCGTTAAACAATCCGGCAAAGTGACGCATAGCGGCTTCAACCGCAAGAGCATGATGAATATGCGACTGCTCCTGATTATATTTTTTCACAAGATTTAAAGCTTCCTCGCGCGTAAGCATCTCAAAATCACTCCTTGATTTCAAAAATTATATTTATAACATACGGCCAAATTAATATAGCTAAAGGCACTAACGCCGCCGCAATATATTTTAATAAATTTTTAATCATTATGCTTGCCGCCTCTTTTATTTCTAAATTTTCTTTCAGCATACAGCCCAAGCGCAACGCATACAATTCCCATAAGCGTGAAGCCCCAAGCCCTTGAAACATAACTTAAAATATTATCAAAGAAATACCGCATGATTAATAAAATAAAAAATGCTCCGCCCATAAAACGGCCTTTATATAACTGCCATAAAAACACAGGCACTAATATTACAGCCGCTGCAACCGCAAGCACGTCAGCCGAATAAAATTTTAATAACGGCGAGCCGTTCCAAAAGTCCGTTACAGTCAGGGCAAGCCCTAACGCTCCGGCAATAAATAATCCCATCGAGCCTAAATCCTCGCGGCTGATTACAGACAAAGCGAAGCCTAATAATGCTAATATTAAAATAGTCAAAGACGTTCCGAAGCAGTAATTTAATCTTGACGAGACAAATAAAAACGTGATTAATAAATTTAAATTAAAATTAACGCGATTTAAAATATTTTTATTAAATTTCTTAACGTAAAGCCATAGCAGCCATAACGCCGCAATTAATATTAAAGCCCTGACAGGCTGGACAAGCAAATTAAATTTAAAGCTTGCGCTCCGCCAGCTCCAGATAAAAATATTTGCCGCGCGAATTTGCAGCAAATATAGTCCGGTCAGGCACTGCAATAAAATTAACTGTAAATTATCTTTAAATATAATCACTGCCGGTATAACGCCCAAAAGCCACAAGCCCGTATGAACTGCGTAAACTCTTCCGCGCTCGAAATTATAAATAAATTTGCCGAACGCGTTTGCTCCAAACATATTTAATAACAGGACAACGCCGCCGCCGAACGCAAGACTTGCGAACAACAAAAACACTCGCGAAGTCTTAGCGTAATTATAAAAATTTTTCAGCACAAACGAAATTATTAACGGCGTTAAATATCCGGCTATTATAAATATTAATTTTATATTTAAATTAAACTCGTCCCAGTTCGCGGCGATAAAGCTTATTAATCCCAGTGCGACAAGAGCAAGTCCTGCAAGCGTGAAAATTTTATAAAACGAACTCGCCTTTAATTTATATAAATTTTTAATCGCGTCGGCCTGCTGCGGCGAGATTAAATTATTATCCCGCCACAGCTCAAGCTCTCCGCGCAAAAATTCAAGCTCACGTGAATTTATCTCTCTCATAATTTTATTTAACAAAAACTCCCAGCTTAATTTAAACGCAAAACTTTTAAACTGTAGTCAACGAAGTCAATAATACCCCTAAAACTAAAATAAATGGGTCCAGGGCAAGCCTCGCAGAGCTAAAGCTTAAACCCTGGCTAACTAACTCTGCTGCCCAGCGGTATATCAGACTCGGGTACAACAAGCGTTAAAGCTTCAGACACGCCGTCCTTCTTCACGCTTGCTGCTAATATCATTCCGTTGCTCTCGATGCCGCATAACTTCGCCGGCTTTAAATTGCATACTAAAATTACGCGCTTGCCGACTAACTCTTCAGTCGTGAAAAATGCTTTAATTCCCGAGCAGACCGTCCGCGTCTCATAGCCTAAATCAACTTCAAGCTTATATAATTTTTTAGATTTTTTAATCTCTTCGGCCTTGATAATTTTTGCGACGCGCATCTCGACCGCTTTAAAATTATCAATTTCGATCTCCGGCTCATGCTCGATAATATTTTCAGTCTCGCCGGCCTCAGCCGCTTTAACTTCAGCTTTAACTTCTACATCTTTAATATCTTTATTCTCTAAATTTAAATTCTCCATTTTCTTTCGCATAGCCTCTTTCTTTGCTTCAAAATTTTTCTGCCATTCTTTTAAATCAATTCTTGGGAACAAAACTTCCGCCTTGTTGACTTTCACGCCCGCGCCGTCTCCGAAATTAAAATTATCATAATTTCCAAGCTCTTTAATGCCGAGCTGCGCAAGCATTTTATTTGACGTGTCCGGGACATACGGCGCAATTAATAAAGCTATAAATCTTAAAGACTCATACAAGCTTAATAATACGCAGTCTAATTTCTCAGCTTGATTAATATCTTTCGCAAGCTTCCAAGGCTCGGTCTCGTCAATAAATTTATTCGCGCGCGATATAAACGCCCAAATATTTTTTAACGCCTCGTCAAACGCAAATTTATTTAAATTTAAATCTACAGCCTCTAAAGTCTTTAACGCAAAATCTTTAAGCTCGCCGCTCACAGCTCCGGCCGGGACGACGCCGCCCCGATAGCTCTCGATCATCTGCAAAGTGCGATTTAATAAATTTCCTAAATCATTTGCAAGATCACTATTAATTCTGCCGACCAAAGCAGGCTCGGAAAAATCTCCGTCGTTGCCGAACGGCACTTCGCGCATTAAAAAATATCTGAACGGATCAAGCCCGTACTCCTCGACCATTTTAAACGGATCAATAACATTGCCCTTGGACTTGCTCATCTTCTCGCCGTTAAACGTCCACCAGCCGTGAGCGATTATAGATTTCGGCAAGTCTATTCCCAAAGCCAGCAGCATGAGCGGCCACGTCACGCAGTGAAATCTGATTATATCCTTGCCGACCATGTGATACGCGCTTGGCCAGAATTTATTAAATAAATCCAAATTCTCAGAGCCGTAATTTAAAGCCGAGATATAATTTATTAAAGCATCGAACCAGACATAGACAACATGTTTCTCGTCGCCGGGCACAGGAATTCCCCATTTTAAAGTTGTGCGCGACACAGACTGATCGCGAACGCCGCTCTTCAAGAAACTCATTATTTCATTATATCTAATACGCGGCATCACGCCGTTTAAATTATTTTCATAATATTTAATTAACTCGTCAACATACTTTGAGCACTTAAAGAAATAACTCTCTTCAGTCATGATAGTCAAAGGACGTCCACAGTCGGGGCAAGTCTTCCCGCCGTTCTTAATTATTATACTTGACTCCGGCACATACGTCTCGCACGGCACGCAGTAATAGCCTTTATAATTACCCTTATAAATATCGCCCTGATCCATTAATTTTTTGAACACGGCCTGCACTGTCTTAATATGCCGCTCGTCAGTCGTGCGAATAAAATCATCGTTGCTAATATTCAGCACGCGCCATAGCTCTTTAAAATTTAAATGAATTTTGTCAACCAAAGCCTGAGGCGTTATGCTTTGCTTCTCAGCCGACTGTTGAATTTTTTGCCCATGCTCGTCAGTTCCAGTCAAGAAATGCACGTCATAGCCTTTAAGTCTCTTATAGCGCGACACAACATCGCACGCTATCGTCGTGTAAGCGTGGCCGATATGCGGAACGTCGTTCACGTAATAAATCGGCGTCGTGATGTAAAAATTTTTATCGCTCAAGTCTAATTACCCTCCGTAACTTTTGCAGTTATAATATAAAATCTTTTATTTATAATAACACTAAATTAAAATTAAAATTTAATTTAATTTTTTCATAGCCTTTAGCGTCAGCTTCCTATAATAAAATTTGTGATATTATAATCCAAATAATTTATAATAATTATAAATAATAAGGAGCTTGTAATTTATTAATGGATATAGATTTAGTCAGCGTGACAGAAGCTATGCAGATTATGAATTTAAGTAAATCTCAAGTTTTATGGCTTTGTAATAATGGCCGGCTCGACGCTAAGAAAGTCGGCAACACTTGGGTGATAGCCCGTGCCTCAGCCGAGAATTACAAGCCCTCGCCTCGCGGTTTTGCTGTCGTATGGCAGCGACGGCGCGACGAGGCAAAGAAATTTAACGACGAGATCAAAGCAGCTATTAAAGATGCAACACAACAAAAACAAAATTAATAATATAAAAACAGCCCTTAACGCAAGAGCTGTTTTTATTTTTAAAATTATTAAATCATTCCGCAAGCTTAAAATAAAAATTTTTCGCAAGCTTAAAATAATTTTAATTAGCCCGCAAGCCTCGCAGAGCTTAAATTAAAACTAAAAATTTTTAGCCGGCCGCCGGCAAAGGCACTTCAAATCTTTCATGTAACACGTCAACGCCCGGGCTGTCCCAGTCTTCAGCTTCAGGGACGGACCAACGCTCTACGACGCAATTTTCATCGTTAGTGCCCACAGCTATATAATCTTCTGTTTCAGTAGGCTCGGCAACCGGCGTAATTAAAATTTCTCCGGGTTTATTATTCATGTCCGAAAAAATTTCAAGCACGGCAACGCCACGCCATGGCAAAGCGTCCGGCGCAGTCCCGCGCTTCTTGTCCGGCACGCAGTACGTGAACACGCAGCGATAATCATCGATCCAGTATAAAGGCAAATAGCCCTGCACTCTTCCAAACAATTTATCGTTCTTGCCGTCCGTAGTATATAAATCTATAGTATGCGGCAATTTTAATAAAACTATCACGCTCTTCAACGGGGCAACTTCAAGCTCGTCATAATCATTTGGATTGATCTTCGCCGCCCATGCGCCCGAGGCTAAAATTAAAACTAAAATCATCAACGCAAATAAATTTAAAAATTTCACCCGCATAATTAAAACTCCTTCCTATTTAAATATATTAAATATAATAATAAATCAAAACGTGAATTACCGCCGCAAAAATTATTATAAATATAAATATAAAATTCCGCGTCTTGTGCCGGAAAATTTTCATCCCGCAAAACGCTCCGACAAATCCTCCGGCCAAGGCTAATAAATGCAAAACTAACTCAGGCACTCGCCAAAAATTTTTCAGCGATAAAAA
>JAFSNU010000115.1 GCA_017447325.1 Synergistaceae bacterium
GACATAAGAAAAACGATTTAAAGTTGTCCGACAGAGTATATAAATGCGAGCAATGCGGGACTGTGATAAATCGAGATTTTAACGCCAGTTTGAATTTATTTCATTATGGACTTGAAAAATTAGCATCAAATCAATAAACAGGATTTAGCTAATATGTACCGATTCGTTAGTCGGGAATTTAAGCCTCCGGAGCATCATACCAAACTCGAGTAGCAGAGTATCGCAAAAGCGGATGCGATGAACGAGGAATGAAACATAAAGGTTGTTTTATAACTTTTTATAAGTTTTCTGTAACGGTGAAAGTAATGCAGGAGTTGCCGATTGGAATACAGAGTTTTGAAAGGTTAAGAGAGAATAATTATTTATACGTTGATAAGACTGAACGGCTGCTTGATTTAATTTCACAGGGTGAGCGTTATTTTTTATCGCGTCCTCGCAGGTTCGGAAAATCTTTGACATTATCGACGCTTGAAGCTATGTTTAAGGGGAAGTTTAATTTATTTGATGGACTAAAGGCTTATCAGTGGGTTCAAGAACAGTCAAAATCTCCTGCCCCAGTTTTAAGGCTTGATATTTCGCTCTGTGAATGTGACACTGTTGAGTTGCTCCGACAGTCTTTAACTGAGATGCTTTCACGTGTCGCAAGACGTTTTAATATTGCTCTGCATAGTCATACGGTATCAGGCATGTTCGCTGACTTAATCGAAGATATTTATAATGCTCAGGGCAACGTCGTTGTCTTAATTGACGAATACGACAGACCTATACTTGACAGCATAGGGGATTTAGAGAAAGCTGAACAGATGCGCTCCGTGTTGCGTTCTTTTTATACGGTGTTGAAAAGTTGCGATGATTATCTGCGTTTTGTTATGCTGACGGGTATTTCAAAGTTTAGCAAGGTCGGCGTATTTTCGGCGTTAAATAATTTACATGATATTTCATTAACAGAGAAGTACAGCGATATTGTAGGTTATACTCAAAATGAGCTTGAAAGTTATTTTAAAGAGCATATAAATTTTACTGCTAATAAATTAAAAATTAGCAGCTCAGAAACTATTCAAAAATTAAAAGATTATTATGATGGATTTTCGTTTGACGGTAAAATAAGGCTTTATAACCCGTTTTCAATTCTTAATTTTTTCTCAGACGGCAGATTTGAAAATTACTGGTATATTTCAGGTTCACCTACTTTTATCGTAAAGTACATGAAGAAAAATACTATTCGTGATCCGGAAGAATATCGTCATATAACAGTAGCGTCGGATTTTACAGATGCACATGAAATCGAAAAATCTACGCCCGAAAGCTTTTTATATCAGAGCGGCTATTTGACAATAGAAAAATGGATTGATGATGAGATAACATTGGATTATCCCAATCAAGAAGTCATAAAATCTTTGCTGCGAATGTATCTTGACGAGGTATATAAAGTAAAACATTATATAACGTTAGGCACTCAAATTTGGGATGCTTTATCTGACGGCAATATAAACGATGTTGCAGCGCTTTATAATACAGCTCTTGCCGAAGTCCCTTATGAGGATTTTGCTGATAGAAATGAATTTTGGTATCGCTCGCTGTTTTTAATGTTATTACGTGGCGCAGGAGTGATAGCATATGCTGAAGTTCATACTTTTCATGGGCGCAGTGATGTAGTAATTCAATTTGAGACTAAAATAATAGTTCTTGAATTTAAGTTTGCGGCGCATAAGTCAGACGTTGAGAACAAACTGATTGAGGGGACACAGCAGATACAGGAACGCGGCTATGCTGACAGTTACGACGCAGAAAGACGTAAAATTATTTGCGCCGTAGTAGTTGCTGATGACGAGACAAGACAGGTTACAGCTCAGGTTTTATAAATCATCGCGCCTTATGTCTGACGAAGTCCCGTCGTTAAATAAAATATATGACGTGACGTATTTTATATTATTGTTCTCAGTCATTAAAATCTGGAACGGGTCTTCGAGCGCACGTATAGATTTTTGAGTTAGCGTTATATCAGGCTGGTCTGTGTTGAGGCCATATACAAGAGCTTTGACAGTCTCATCTGCTGCACTTGAATAAAATATTGGATCTGTCATGACGAACGTTGTATTTAAACGCTCCAGCCTGTACGTATTTACCCATGGCGCAGTTTGATTAAGAATAAATTTTTTGCGTAATTTAAATCTTTCGTCATCAAGATTAAATGAGAACGTCAAAGGTTCGTGTTCTTTGTCGTTTTTGTCAATGTATTTAATATCTAAGCATATAATTTTGTTTGATTTTGTGTTTACAATCGTTAATTTCGGAGATAAAGGCATATCCTGCTCGGATTTATTATTTTGCGAGTAGAATCCCGTTGAGTTATATTTTATGTCAGGGCTGACGCGGTATAAAAATTCTTTCACGTTTTTTAAATCTGAGATTATATGAAAATTAATTTGGCCGTTATCGCCGTAAAGCACAGGCTCAAGAGAAATTTTGCTTTCAGGTTCACGGAATGTTAAAGTAACGCCTGCCGGAGTGCGGATTGTACCGTCTGATGAAAATATGCCAATCCCCCAAACTAACGCAAATAAAAATGCGCCTGCTCCTGATGCTGCGAGAAAATTCGGATTTTTAGCGCGGAGTTTTATTAAAATAAAACATATGATAAATATTATCGCCGACGCAGCAATGATAAACGGCAGTGCATCAGGCCAGCGTCTCACAAGCTCGAAGCTCGCGATAAATAAAATTGATAAGAGCATTCCGAGTCTGACGTCAAGTAATTTATGCCACATCAAATTTAAAATATCCTTCCAGTTCATCGGCGGCAGATCAGGGAGTTCCTGCTGTGCAAAATTCTCGTCTTTAATTTTATTTTGAAGGTCAGCCTGAACTTTTAAATAATTCCAGAAACGCCTGACCTCGTTTATATCCGATGCACTGTCAAGACTGCCATGGCGAGGCTGAGAAAATCTTAATAAATATTCTTCCTCGTAATGGTCAATAATTAAATTAAAAATATCCTGATGATACACGAATATTGAAAGTCCGTTATTAATTTTAGCTGATTTGCGCAGATTGAGCAGGCGTGAGCACCAGCTATCTTTCCTTTCCATATTTGCTAAAGTTCGAGTTATTGACGAGCGGTTGCGTCCCATGACTATTGATATATCAGCGACGCTCCAGTATATCTCGTTATCATCTCCAAAAATTAAATGGCTTAATTTAGGAGCTTGCGGCGTATATTTTCCCCGCAGATATTCCTGACGTTCTGAATTATTGCCGGAGAACTGTCTGTAATCAGCAGTATAATTAATCAGAATTTCATGAAGCTTTTTGCGGTCTCTTTGAAATTCCTCAAACTTTGCCCTTAATCGAGCTATCTCGTCGTCTGTCAAATTAAAAACGGCCAATATAATATACTCCCGATAAATTTATAAAATTAATAAAATATGATACAGCAAATATAAATCAAATGCACAGGTGGAAATAAAGAAAAAGACAAGGAATTTATGCTATAATAAATTTTGGGAACATATAGCGTGACTTATTGGAAAATTTTCCAACAGGTCTTCCTTGTCTTTATTTAATTATATCATAAAGACGAGTAGATTTGTTATTGTCACAAAATATGGTTGCGCCGGGTTGTGA
>JAFSNU010000116.1 GCA_017447325.1 Synergistaceae bacterium
CACTTCCTCTATATAATATATAAAATATTATACAGCATAAAAATTTTTAAATCCCGGTCAGCTCGTGCAGCTTCATTCTCGCATTTAAATAAAATTCATAAAGTCTCGGGACGTTCGCAGACATCCAAGCATGAAAGCTCGTCTTGAGATTATAATTCTCAGGCTTGCGGCCCTGCTTCTTTAATTCAGCCTTTAATCTATTATAATCTTCGCGCATAAGCTTTGAAGTTTGATTTAAAATTTCTTTGCGCTCGAGCTTATCGCAGTTTAATTTTAAATAGCTCGTGAAGACATGCTGCATAATTACTATTTTGCGCAATAAAGCTTCTGGCAAAAATTCTGGAAAATTTTTCGCCGTGAAATTAATTACAAAGTCATATGACATAATCAAGTCATCTTTGCGCGATTTATTTTTAAATTCGACCTGCGTGATGCTCTCGGGGTTCTTAACGTAATAATAAAATATTTTGTTAATATTTATAAATCTTTCAGCTCTTGAGAAAGTCTGCGCGGATAGGCAGTAGTCGGCGGCGGTTTTGTTCGGCGGCCATCCTATATTTTCAAATAAACTGCGCTTATAGACTTTGCTCCAAACTGAGTACCAAGCGGCGCGTTCAGAAAAATATTTAAAAGACTCGCGGCGGCTCTCGGTCTTAAAGTCCGGCTGACAAAATTCCTGAAAAATTTTCCCGTTCAAATCAACCGAATAAAATCCAAATTGAAGCATGTCGCAATTATTATCTTCCAAAATTTTTACGGCTTCTTCGTAAGCGTTTAATTTTATATAATCGTCGCTGTCGATAAAAGTTATATAATCGCCTGTTGCGTTGTCGATGCCAGTGTGCCAAGCTTCTCTTATGCCTTGATTAGCCTGGTGAATGACTTTAATATTATTAAATTTACTCGCGAGTTCATCGCAGATTTGCGGGGTGCTGTCTTTCGAGCCGTCATCGACTAATATAATTTCAATATTTTTATAAGTCTGATTTACAACGCTGTCAACGCACTTAACTAAAAATTTTTCGGCGTTATAGGCCGGAATGATGACGCTTAATAATTTTTGCGCATAGTTTCGCCCTGAGCCCTGAGCCCTGATCCCTGAGCCCTGAGCCCTGAGCCCTTATACAAATTTAAATTATTCAAAGTCAATCCCTCGTTTTGCTTAATTAAATTTTAAATTTAAAATTAATAAATTTTTACATTAAGCATTATACGATAAAAATTTTTTGAGCGCATATTAAATTTTTATTATTAATCCCGCTTGCAAAATAATTTTATTTGTATTATTGACATGAAAATAAAAATTATTATAATAAATTAAAAATTTAAGCAAGTAATTTAAAAATATTTTTGCTTAATTTAAAAATTGGAGATGATTAATGTGACGGAACGCAAAGACTATCCAAGCGTGAGGGAAATATTCGGCTCGCTCGTGTTTGACAAGAAAGTCATGAAAGAGAAATTAAATCCTGATGTTTATGCTCAGGTTATCGAGGCGATCGAGGGACGGCAGAAGCTCGACGCGGCAGCTGCTGATATAGTCGCCGGAGCAATGAAGGACTGGGCGATCGCAAACGGCGCGACGCACTGGGCGCATTGGTTCCAGCCTCAGACTGAGCTCACAGCAGAGAAACATCAAGCGTTTATATCTAAAGACGATGACGGCAGCCCGATTGAACTTTTCAGGGGCAAAAATTTAGTGCAGGGCGAGCCTGATGCGTCAAGTTTCCCGTCAGCAGGCAACCGCTCGACTTTCGAAGCAAGAGGCTACAGCGCGTGGGATATTTCAAGTCCGGCGTTTATAGTTAAAAGTCCAAAGGGCGGCACACTGTGCATTCCGTCGGTGTTTTTAAGTTACGACGGCTCGCCGCTTGACTTGAAGACGCCGTTATTAAGAGCCGTTGACGCTGTCGAGAGCCGTGCATTAAAATTATTAAAATTATTCGGGCAAAGAGGCATTAAGAGCGTTAAATTAACAGTCGGAGCGGAGCAGGAATATTTTTTGCTTGACCGGCCAAGGGCGCAGTTAAGGCCTGACGTTAGATTTTGCGGCAGAACTTTAATAGGCGCGAAACCGGCGAAAGATCAGAAGCTTGATCATCATTACTTGGGCGCAATTCCCCAAAGAGTATTAAGCTACATGGAAGACGTTGAACGCGATTTAGCGAGATTAGGCATAAGCGTATTAGCGAGGCATAACGAGGTCGCGAGATGTCAGTTCGAGTTCGCGCATTTATTTGCAGAAGCTAATATAGCGTGCGACCAAAATCAAATCTTAATGGAAGTCATGCGCAAGTTGTCCCGCAAGCATGAATTAAGATTATTGTTTCACGAGAAGCCCTTTGCCGGAATGAACGGCAGCGGCAAGCACACGAATATATCTCTAATGGACAGCGAGGGCAGAAATTTATTGAAGCCGAGCAACAATCACCGGCGCAATATAATTTTCTTGACGTTCTTAGCGGCTGTTATATTAGGTGTGAGCAAATTTCACAGCTTGCTTCAGGCTGCGATTGCAACGTCAGGGAATTTATTTAGACTTGGCGGCCACGAAGCTCCGCCGTCGATTATCAGCGTGTATTTAGGCTCGGCTTTAACGGACTTACTGCATAGATTAGACGCGGCTGATATTTCAATGCCTGAAAAGGGCTTAATGGACTTGGGCATAGCGAAACTTCCGGCGATTATTCCATATGACAGTGACCGCAACAGGACTTCGCCGGTCGCATTCACGGGAGATAAATTCGAGTTCAGAGCTCCGGGCGCGTCGCAGTCTATAGCATTGCCCGTGACCATGTTCGCGTCCTTATGGGCTTGGGGAATTGACGAGATGACGAGAAAGATCGAGAAGTTTGCAAACGCATCTAAACGCGAGCCGATCGACGCGGCTCTTGAAGCTGTGAAAGAAGCGGTGAAAGAGGGCGGAAATATTTTGTTCGAGGGCGACGCTTACACGCCCGAATGGCACGCCGAAGCTAAGAAAAGAGGCTTAATCGAGGCTAATACTATTCCTGAAAAGATAGAGCTATTATTAAAGCCTGAGAATAAAAAAATGCTTGAAGAGTTAGGCGTGTATAAGTCGCATGAGCTTGATAATCTGCGCGAAATTAGAATGGAATCGTTTGCTACGGGACTTGAGGTCGAGGCGGCTGTACTTTACGATATGTTATGGGAAGGAGTGCTGCCGGCAATTTCTAAGCAGCTTGTGCTTGAACGAAATTCTTTATCAAGCTTTGATAATTTAGATAATGATTTAGCTGAAGAGTTTAAGCCATGGCGCGATTATATTAACGGCTTGGGCAAAGCTAAAGCAGGCTTAATTAAAGACGCTAATAATTTATTTGAGCTTAAAAATAAATTGGGCGACATGGACGCTCGGACGCGCTCGGACTTCTTGATTAACGATATTATTCCGTTAATGGATTCGATACGCGCGAAGAGCGACGCCGCCGAGCTGATTATCGCAGCTGATATTTGGCCTTATCCGATTTATAGAAATTTATTGTCGTTAAGTGCTTAATAAAATTTAAAATTATAAATTAAAATAAGCTGGCTCGCGTTAATATTTAGCGCGGGCAAATTTTTTTAAATTAAATCTTGATAAATTTTGCATTAAGTATAAAATAATTTTAAAGTTGAGTTGAAAGGTAGGCAAATAATTTTTATGCTTAATAAACAAGTTTATTTAGATTACACTGCGACGACTCCGGTAAGCCCTGAAGTTTTAGAGGCGATGCTGCCGTATTTCAGTGAGATATACGGCAACCCGTCGTCCGTTTATTCGTTCTCGCAGAAGAGCCGCGACGCGATCGAGAAAGCGCGTTCGCAAGTTGCAAAAGCTTTAAATGCTGATGCGAATGAAATTTATTTCACGTCGAGCGGAACTGAAGCTGATAATTGGGCGTTAAAGGGCGTGCTTGAGAGAATGCGCAAGGCCGGCAAGGGCGATCACTTAATCACGACTAAGATCGAGCATCATGCGATTTTGCACACGGCAAATTATCTTGAAAAAATAAATAATTTTAAAGTAACTTATTTGCCCGTTGATGAATATGGACGGGTTAGGCTTGAGGATTTAAAGAACGCTGTGACGGATAAGACTGTTTTAGTTTCGATCATGTTTGCGAATAACGAAGTCGGTACGATAGAGCCGGTGAAAGAGATCGGCGCGTTTTGCCGAGAAAATAAAATATTATTTCACACGGACGCGGTGCAGGCGGCGGCGCATCTTGACATTGACGTTAAAGATTTAAATATTGATTTGCTGTCGATGTCGGCTCACAAGATGTACGGGCCTAAAGGCATCGGGGCTTTATATATTAAAAGTCCGTTAAAATTCGAAAATTTTATGCACGGCGGAGCTCAAGAGCGGGGCAGACGGGCAAGCACTGAAAATATTGCGGGGATAGTCGGCTTCGGCGCGGCAATGGAAATTTTGAAATCGCGCTTGAGTGAAGACAGGCCGCGAATTGCAAAATTGCGTGATAAATTAATTAAAGGCATATTAAATAAAATTCCGCACGCGAAATTAAACGGAGCTTTAGGCGACGAGAGACTGCCGAATAACGTTAATTTTAGTTTTATAGGCGTTGAGGGCGAGACTTTGTTATTAGACTTGGACATGAAAGGCATATGCGCGTCAACGGGCAGCGCCTGCTCGTCAGAGTCTTTAGATCCGTCGCATGTTTTATTAGCGTTAGGCTTGAGCCATGAGATGGCGCACGGTTCTTTGAGATTTACGCTCGGGCGTTACAGCACGGAAGATGATATTGATTATTTGTTGAGCGTGCTGCCGGACATAGTCGCGAGGAGACGCGCGATGTCGCCGCTGTGGGAAGACTACTTAAAACAGGGCGCGGATCCTGGCCCCATTTCTAAATAAATTTATCTTTCATCACAAACTTCGTTGGCTTTATAGTGCGCTTATTCAAAGTTTATTTATTCTTGTTGAAGAATTTAAATAAATAAATTATATATATTATAAGAAGATAGGAGAGTTAATTAAATGGCGTTGAACTACAGTGAAAAGGTTATGGATCATTTTGCTAATCCCCGCAACGTCGGCGAGATTGAAAATCCTGACGGAGTAGGCGAGGCGGGAAATCCCAAGTGCGGAGACATTATGAAAATTTATTTGAAAGTCAATGACGAGACGCAGATAATCGAGGACGTGAAGTTTAAAACTTTCGGCTGTGCAAGTGCAATAGCGAGCTCGAGCATGGCGACGGAGTTGATCAAGGGCAAGAGCATTCAAGAGGCGTGGGACTTGACTAACAGCGCGGTGGCTGAAGCGTTGGACGGTCTTCCGCCGATTAAGATGCATTGCAGCGTCTTAGCTGAAGAGGCGATACATGAGGCTTTAAATGATTACAGAGCTAAGCACGGCATGGAGATTATTCCGGTTGAGCATCATGAAGAATAATAATTTTTATTTTATAATAGCTTAAAATTTTTTAATGTGCAGGTGTTGTTAAATAATGAAGAAAGTTTTTGCGGCGTTAATTTTAATTTTAAGCTTTGCAGGCGCTGCGTTTGCAGACAGGACAGTCCCGGGCGATGTTATAGTAATGTTTAAAAATAATTCGGGCGTGAAAGTAAGCGCGGCAGAATTTAAAGCATCGCATCTTGATTATGTAAGTCAAGCTGCAAGCGATTTAGGCGCTGGCGTGAAACAAGTTTTTAGTGCATTATCTGAAGCTGATAATAATTTATTTGCTGTGCTGCACTCTGACAGCAGAGACGAGAATGAATTATTAAAAGAAGTGTTAGCGCGGCCTGATGTCGCAGGTGCAAGCCTTAATCATATTGCAAAGCCTATGTCTAATGCTGCGCCGACTGATAAATATTATGATTTATTATGGGGCATGAGGGCTATTAATGCTGACAAGCTCTGGGCAAGAGGCTATACCGGCAGCGATAAAGTTTATGCAGCTGTCATAGACTCGGGCATAGATTCGCAGCATGAGGATTTAAAGGCAAATATTGCAAGTCAATACTGCGGCGGTTTTGTTGTAACTAACTTTGAGACAGGTGAGCGTAAATTCAGCAATGACGCAGCTGATTATCAGGATCCTGAAGATAACGGTCACGGTACGCATGTTGCCGGGGTTATAAGCGCAGTCGGCGATAATAATATCGGTGTTGCCGGCGTGAACTGGAACGCTAAGGTCATTGCGTTAAAAGCGTATGTTTCTTTTGACGGGGTCGGCGGCTTCCCGGATGACTTGATAATCGGCTGTTTGGATCGTGTATTGCAGTTGAAGAATCAGGGTGTGAATATCGCGGTCGTGAACATGTCGCTTGGCGGCTTTGAGGACGGTACGCCGGAAGATAAGAGCCAGCCTGCAAATCCGGCATGGAACGCGATGAAGAAAGTCAGCGATGCCGGAATTATAATCTGCGTCTCGGCGGGCAACGATAATACGAGGGTCGGTTATGCTGCGCCGTATGACGGCGAGGGCGACAGTTTTAAGCAAGGCCAGTATACTTATCCGGCATCGTATTTAAATATTGACAACATGATAGTCGTAGCGGCGGCATGTATGAGCGGCGATATGATACTCAGGTCATCCGGTAACAACATATTCATGCAGGCTAACTCTAATTACGGCGATAAAGTTGACATAGCTGCGCCTGGGGAGCAGATAGCCAGTACGACACCGACTAATTTTAAGCCTGAGAGCAACAAAGGCGAGGATTTTAATAAACTCATGGAGACGATAGAATCTCTTGAAGAGGGCGTTGTTAATTATAGAAAGTGGGCCGGCACGTCCATGGCTGCGCCGCACGTCACCGGAGCTGCCGCATTATTAAAATCTATTTATCCTGAGGCAAGTGCAGCGCAAATTAAGCGGGCTATATTAGAGGGCGCTAATAAAAATTACTGTGCCAACGATGCCGAGACGGAAATATATTATTGCGTCTTCGGCGTGTATGACAGCAAATTCATCCATGACGTGACATCTAAGCACGGCTTTTTAGATGTAGAAGGCGCACTCGATAAATTAACTGAGATAATCGAGAGCGAGGGCGCAGGCGAGAGTGAAAGTGAAGCTACAAGCTCGCATGGCTCAAGCTCAAACTGCAGCGCATTAAACGCTGCCGGCCTCGCGTTATTGAGTTTAGCGGGCTTGATTATATTTAAGAAGCGTTAAGTTATTAAAATAATTTAAAATCAAAAGAGGCTGAGCTTTGAGCTTGGCCTCTTTTATTTTGCAAGCTTTAATTAAATTATTATATAATGCTTGCAAGTTTATTATTAAAATTAAATTAAATTTAATTAAGTAAGGAGATGAAGTTATTATGAAGCTGGCTGTGAAATTATTATTCTTGCTTGCGCTTATATTTATATTTGCGGGCGCGGCTTTTGCGGCGAGAGCTGTAAAGGGCGACGTTATAGTGACGTTTGAAAATCCGTTTCCGGATACGCCCGTAACGCAGGAGAGCTTGTCGAAATGGGACGGAGTTCACGCGGCTTGGGTTGCTGAGACGGCAAAAGAGCTTGACGCAAGCGTGAAAATGATTTATGACGCGCTGTCGATTCAGGGCAATGATATTGCTGTCGTGCTGCACTCTGATACTAAGAGTGAGAGCGAGTTATGGCTTGATGTTAAGTTAAGGCGCGATGTTAAGGCCGCGAGCTTAAATCATATCGCGACTATCGCAAGGCCGCGCGGAAGTTTTGCGCGTTAAGATTTAAATTAAATTAAGGCGTGATGTTAAGGCCTCGAGTATAATTATGTTCTGCGAGGCCGGCGCGTTAAGCTTTAAATTAATTTTAAGTAAATTAATTTATTCAGGAGATGGATATTTTATGATGAAAAGGGTTTTATTAGCGTTAAGTTTAGTGCTTGCGTTTGCAGGCTGGGCGTTTGCAAGTCAGACAGTCCCGGGCGATGTTCTGGTTATATTTAATAATAACTCGCAGTCGGGCAGC
>JAFSNU010000117.1 GCA_017447325.1 Synergistaceae bacterium
CCCCCGTTGCAGCTTGACAGCCATTCGCTTTTGAATAAAGTACTCCAGTAAAGGCGGTCGGCCTTGTTAAATGGAAATACGCTCCACGGCTTCGGCCCGCCGATGTAATGAATAATATGACCAGACAAATCTATATCTTCTTTTAAGTAATTAAAATAGCAAAATTTCTGATCAATAATCTTTATTGAGTCAATAAAAATTGCATTAAAAGCTTCCTGATTAACTCCTACTACAGCATGAGCATTGCGCTGCATCCAGTTTATATAATTATTTAATAAATTTCCGCGCTCGCGAATTTTATTCAAGCTCATTAGCATTACTCCGGAGTTAACATATTTTTCAACAGGAATTTTCAGCAATTTAAATCTGAACGTCATATAATGCGGCAGCGTTTTAGTAAACTCATCGTAAGACAAAACATCACGCGCAGCGCACAAACAATTATCTTCCATGTCTATATTCCATAATTCGGCTATATCTAATTTAACAACTATATCTGAATCAAGATAAATAATTTTATCGAGCTCAGGCAAAAGCTCAGGAATAAAGAACCGATATAACGTGGCGATAGTCCAAGCTTCAGGAATGCGATCTAAAATTTCTTTATTCAGATTATTTTTATAATCTTCTATATTTATTAAATCTATAGTCTGATTAAATTTCTTGGCCGTGTTCAAAAATCTTTCGCGATTTAATTCGCTTAAAGTATCGTCATGCAATATATGCACTGTGACTTTGCTTTTAGTGTTCTCAAATATCGACGTAATTGTGACGCCCGCGTGCTGCGAGTAAGTCCCTTTCGGATCATAAAGCGTCAGCACAACGTGAATGTTATTATCGCTCAAAATAAATCCTCCTAATTTTTAATTTTATTTCCAAAATCTTAAATCTTCTTTATATTTTATTCTTGCTTTAATTTCTTTATATATCATCTTCAGCGTCGGCCAAGAAATAAATTTTTTAAACGGCTGAGATAATTTATATATAATAAAGCTCGGGATATTGCAGACAATATTCATCAAACACTGCCTTATGCGTTCGTGATAATGCTTGTCATTGCGTATTTCTTCGAAGAACGGGGTGAGCGTATCCATAAGCGCGTTGAGCTTTTGCTCCTCCGATAAATTTGCATACCCCCCCCCCTCCCCCCCGTTACAGCTCGATACCCATTCGCTTTTGAATAAAGTGCTCCAGTAAAGGCGGTCGGCCTTGTTCAACGGGAAGACGTTCCACGGCTTCGGCCCGCCGATGTAGTGAATAATACGACCTGATAAGTCAATATCTTCGATAGCATAATTAAAATAATCAAATTTATTATCAATAATTTTTATAGAATTCATAAAAAGTACATTCAACGTGTCTTGGTCAAAGGCAAGCGCAGCATGCTCATGAATAATCAGCCAATTAAAAGCAATTTGTGTAAAATCTCCAAGCTCCCGCATTTTCTTTAAATTCATAAGCAGCACGCCGGCGTTAATATATCTATCGCGCTGAAGCTTTAAAATTTTAAATCTAATTTTCATATGGCTTGGAAGAGTCTTATAAAAAATATCATAAGACGTACTATCCCGCGCCCCGGCCAAGGCATTGTCTCCTATATCTACATTCCATAACTCGGCAATATCAGCATTAACTACAATATCACAGTCTAAATAAATAATTTTATCGAGATTTTTTAAAATTTCAGGAATAAACAGCCGGTATAAAGTACCGACGCTCCAGTAATCCGGAATGTTCTTTAATGTCTCGCCGCCGATTTTATTTTTATAATCTTCTACATTTATTAAATCTATACTTTGCCCATATCTCTTTGCCGTGTTCAAAAATCTTTCGCGGTTTAAGTCCGTCAGCGTATCGTCATGCAATATATGCACTGTGACTTTGCTTTTAGTGTTCTCAAATATCGAAGTAACAGTGACGCCCGCGTGCTGCGAGTATGTCCCTTTCGGATCATAAACGGCCAAAGCAACGTGAATATTATTATCCATTCAATAAATCTCCTGTCATAAAATTTTTAAAATTTATAATCCCATTAAAGCCGGAACGCTCACAGTCAAAGCCGGAAAAGTTATTATAATTAACTGCACAGCGAGCGCAACTAAAATAAACGGCCAAATTTTTTTAAATAATTCGCCTATGGGAACATGGCCTATCGCCGCAACAATATAATTGCAA
>JAFSNU010000118.1 GCA_017447325.1 Synergistaceae bacterium
AGATAATTCAAAAATTTTTGAAAATTTTAAATACGAGTCGGACTACGAGAAAGAGCGGGAACGCGAGACGCAGATAAAATATATTCAGGTCTATATCACCGGAGCTATAAAAAATTCTGACGTTTATAAAATTAAATCCGGCTCGAGGCTTAATGATTTAGTTAAAATGGCCGGCGGCTTGACTATTCAGGCTGACCGCGAGGAAATTAATTTAGCGCGAATTTTAAACACTGACGGCGAGCATATTAAAATTAAATTCAAGGAATTTGAGCCGAAAAGGGCCGCAAATTTTATAAGCTTAAAGCCTGAGCAAAAATCGCAGGCTCAAGCTAAAAATAATTCTAAATCTCAAAATAAATCTAAATCTAAAAGCGCAAAACGCGAAAAAGTTTACGAGAAAGTTAATATTAACACAGCAGGGCTTGACGAGCTGACAAAACTTAAAGGCATAGGGCCGGCCTTGGCGCAGCGCATTTTGGATTATAGAAATTCCAACGGCAGTTTTAAATCTGTTCAAGACTTAAAGAAAGTTCGAGGCATTGGCGACGCGAAGTTAAAGGCTTTAAAGGATCAAGTTATTTTATAATATAAAATGCTCTTGCTTGCAAACGCGCCGATGCTCGCAGTTTTAGGCGGAGTTATTGCAGCACTCGCGCTTGAAAATTATAATTTATATTTAATCTTTACGGCTCCGGTCTTTACGGCTGCGATTTTAATCTGCTCGTTAAATTTTAATAATTTAAAATTTAAAATTAAAGGCCAGGCGAAAATATTTTTAATTTTAATTTTAATCGCGCTTGCGTGTTCTTTAAGATTTTATTATAAATTTAATTTTAATAAATTTAAATCAAGTTATATAGACGCTGTTGGCACTGTGAGACTTGTCCGGCCATGGGGCAAAACTTACAGAGCCGTAATAGATACTCAAGCCGGAAATTTTTTAATCACGCTGCATCTGCCGAGCTTGTTTCCGGGCGCGTTAATAAAAATTCAAGGCGAGACCGCAAATTTTAGAAATAAAAATACTTTCAGCGAATTAAAATTTTGGCGGGCGCGTGACGTTAATGCGAGATTAACGCGCGTAAAAATTCAGGAGCTTGGAGTAAATAAATTCAGCTTCGCGTATTTAAGATTTAAAATTTCAAATTATTTAAGCTTGAACATGCCGAAGCTTACTCAAGCATATTTAAAAGCGGCCTGGCTCGGCGAGCGCGATGAAAATATAGATAAATTTCACAGGTCATTAGGCACAAGTCATTTATTAGCAGTCTCGGGATTTCATGTCGGGCTTGCGGCGTTTATAGCTGCTTTAATTTTTGGACGAAAGCGAGTAATTTTAATTTCGATTTTATTATGGCTTTATGTCTTATTAACCGGAGCTGCCCCGAGCGCGTTACGAGCTGCGTTAATGTTTCAGGCTGCTATATGCGCGAGATTAATCGGACGGCCTGTCAACTCGTTAAACGGCGTGAGCGTCGCGGCAATAATTTTATTATTTTACGAGCCGTATTTATTTTATGATATAGGCTTCAGTCTCTCTGTCATAGCTGCCTTAACTGTCATTGCCTTTTTCGAAGTGTTTAAAAATAAATTTATAATTTTTCTCGCGTTCTCGCCGGTAATTTTCTTAACGACTTTTGCCCAGAGCGCGTATGTATTTAAGGACGTGCCGTTGGCAGGACTGTTATTTAATTTTTTCGCGCCGGCGTTCTTCTCGATTGCCTTTAGCATCGCGTCGTTAGCGGCAGTTTTAAATTTAAAATTTCTATTAAATTCATGCGAGCAAAATTTTATTTTATTTCACGCGATCTCAAATAAAATTTTAAATAATTTTAAATTTTTAAATTATAAAATCGCTTGGCGTTACGACTTGGCTTTTATCAGCGCGTTTATTTTTATATTTATAATTTGCCGCGCTGTAAGGCTTGATTTAATACACGCGGTAATTCTTGCGGCTCTTGCTGCGTTTGCGTTTGTAATTTTCTTGTAAGAAAATTTGATATTCATTAAAATATTTTATATTAATTTATACTTGAAAGGTGATTTATTATTTATGGCGCGTGAGTTAAAACGCATTATGTTTTATGTTGACACTCTCGGGGGGGGGGCCGAGAGAGTTATAACTAATTTAGCTTCGAAGTTCGCAGCTCACGGCTATGAAGTTTTAATACGGACGACTGTAAAGTCAGCAGTTGAATATAAAATTCCTGATAACGTGAAGCTTACTGTACTTCAAGCGCAAATGTCCACGCGGGAAACGCCTTTATTTATTCGCATTAAAAGAAAATTCGCAAGATTTCTTGAAGTTAGACGTGATATAAAAGCTCACGATATAGTGCTGTCCTTAATGAACGGCTGCAACCGCAGGGCAATTCTCGCTGCTATTGGTCTCAAAACTAAAATAATTATTTCAGTAAGAAACGATCCTAAAATTGAATATCCAGGTTTTAAGGGCTGGCTGTACAGCCGATTATTATTGCCTTTTGCCGATGGCTGCGTGTTTCAAACTCAGGACGCGAAGAGCTGGTTTACTAAAAAATTACAGGATAAATCTGTCGTGCTGTTCAACGAAGTCAAGCCGGAATTTTTTAATATTAAGCGCGAGCCGGTCAAAGGCGAGATAATAAATATAGGTCGGCTTGATCCGCAGAAAAATCAAAAGATGTTAATTAAAGCCGTAAGCATGCTGCACGAAAAATATCCTGATTTAAAATTAAAAATTTACGGCGAAGGGCCTTTGCGCAGCGAGATTGAAGATTATATAAAAAGCTTGAACGCTGAGAGTTTTGTAAAGCTCATGGGCTGGACGCACGATATAGGCGACGCATTCGCGAGAGCTGAGATGTTTATATTAAGTTCGGACTTCGAGGGCGTGAGCAACGCGCTGATGGAAGCACTGGCAGCAGGAGTGCCGAGCATCTCGACTGACTGCCCGCCCGGCGGCTCTAAAATGCTGATTGATAATATGAAAGACGGAATGTTAGTTCCGGTCGGAGATGCAGACGCGCTTGCCCAAGCTATAGAATTTTTGCACGCAAATCCTGACAAGGCAAAATTAATCGGCGAGAACGCGAAGAAGCGTGCGCAAAATTTTGAGCCTGAAAAAGTATTTAAAGACTGGGAAAATTATTTTATAAAAATATTTAATAATTAAAGCAAAGCGCAGTCCGCTAAAAATTTTAATTCACGGGCTGCGCTTGAATTTTTAAAATTTCAAAATTATTTTGCGTTTAAGACTGCCGTATTGCGGTCGGTTAAGGCGCGTTCGGCTTGAGTAACGGCTCTTAAAATTTCCGGCAGTTTATTATTAACGTCTTCGCTCGAGCTTAAGCCTGCCGCTAAATCTTCAAGATTATTTAACGCATTATTTAAAGCATTCTCGAGTGAACGAGGCGCGGGCGTCGGGTCTGAATATCTTAATGACTCGGCGAGATTTTTAATTTTCGAGAGCTTGTCGCCGGTCGCTAATTCAGGCGCAATAGTTGTTATATCTTTTAATAAATTATTCACATGATTTGCTTTAATGCTTAAATCAACGCGGCCCTGCTCCTGCTGCCTGCGTTCTGAATTATCTTGCTTGAGCATCGCCATGTTCATTAAGATCAAAGGCAGCATGAACACGAACAAGCCGCCGACGTGAATTAATACGTAAGTTATAGTTGAGAAATTTTGAAACGCGTTGACTATAGAGATTATTACTACAAACGCGAAATAAGCAAATATTAAAAACAACTGCGCGAAGTGTCCCGGGACTGCCCGGCCTGAGTTGCCGCGCATGGCGATACGTGAGGCAAACAGCGTGCATAACACTAAAGCTGCCGTAAGAAATCCTATAGAGATCCAGAAAGTCGTTCCGCGCTGCTCGGGCGTCGTTAAGAAATAAATAAACACAGCCGTTACCGCGCCGATTAAGAACATTATTAAAAATAAATTAAAGACTTGCCTAATCTTATCGAAAAATTTTCCCATTTTAATTTAGCCTCTCTTAATAAATTAAATTATTAAATTAAATTAA
>JAFSNU010000119.1 GCA_017447325.1 Synergistaceae bacterium
TAATAGAAGTAAAAGGCGACAACATGATCGATAACGCGATAGTTAAAGCAAAGTCAGAGGCCGCAAGCGAGATAGCTTCAGCCAGCCGCGTCGAGTATGTCATGCACTCCGGCAGCGATATTATGAACGGCAGAATTTAAATTATTAAAATAACGCTCCCGCTTTAAATTTTAAATTTAATTTTAAAAATTTTAAGACGGGAGCATTTTATTTAATTTTTAAGCCCGAGAGAAGCCTAATTTTTCAGCTTCTTCGATTTTTTGACAATAAGCATCGCCGTTATTTAAATTAATTTTTATTTTATCGTATGGCTCATCGTCCGGCAAATAATAATAACGCGCGTCATTATCTGCTTTACATTTTATAACTGGAAATCTTTCGGGCAGTTTTAATTTCTCATAGATTTTAATTTTAAATTCCTTTGCCGCTGCCTGCGCTTCCTGCGATAAAGCTGCCGGCGTGAAAAAAGAGCTGTAAACTTTCTCGTCTTTATGCTGCAGCTTATATTTCGATGCTGCTCCAAAGAATTGAAATATAGTCTTTTCGTCTATTAATTTATCTTCATCGCAAAATTCACACTTGATCAAGCCAGTTTTGCCGCCTTTATAAGCTATCATATCTATTAAATTATTGTCTTTTAAATTTAAATATAAATAGTCAACGCTGCAGCCGCCCTTTTCATGAAGATATGCGATATATTGCTTATAAAGCTTATTACTTTCATCAAAATTTTTTGGACGCGCCCAGAAATCGTCAAGTATTGTCTGGTTGTCCTTTATCGGAACAAAATCATCGTCGGAAAGTTTATACAATTTTTCATCTGCTATCTCTTTTTTAGATTTTGATAAAAGAGCTATAGTAAATATCATTGTTAATCCGCTGTCAAAATTTTTTCCATTAGGATTTATAAACACCGGCAGAATAGTAAATAATAATCCCCATAAGCACGCTTGCCATAATTTATATTTTTTCTTGAAAACAAAGCGCAGAATAAAAGCCGGAATTACTCCGAGAAGTCCCCGCAATATAATCTCAATGTGAAATTTAGGAATTAACAATGGACTGAACGATGAAGGGCGCGGAGGAGATAATTTCCAAAAATTATAAGAATTTTCAGCAACAACGGCGGCAGAATTTTCTGGCTTATTAGTCTCCGGTAAAATATTAGCTTTTGTCTAGCCGAGCGTTTTTCCTATCTGCCACTTCTCTAAAATTTCATCAAAGACAGGCCGCAAATATTGATCGGCTCCTTTGTCGTAAGTAACATCAATATTATAAACTATACCGTTTACTTCAGTATAAGCTGTTAAGATAACGTTTTCTGTAGGATTTTCTTTAGTGTAATCCATATAGTCAAAAACACAACGCCAAAATTTTTTATTATTTATTAGCTGTGATTTTATGATATGTCCCCTGCTTTCGGCCATAAATTTTGCCGCGTCTTGCTTATGTTTCTGTATAATTTTTCCGTTTTGCGTCCACCAATAACGAGTTAGATAAATAGAACATAAAACGCCATCTATTTTTGAGCTTGCCTTGATTAGCTTCTGATAATAATAATCTTTCAATGGAGCTTCTACCTCGTCCCAGAGCCGGACAAGCGACCATTCGCCGGGCAGATAAATTTTGCCGTCAGCTGGCTGCGGATATGCAGTCCATCCATCTTTATCTTTATAATAATCTTGAGACTCAGCAAACGCAGAAATTATAAATATAAATAAATATAAATATTATCAACAAGCTTAAAATAAATTTTTTGCGCAGCAAATTCAACATCTCCTAATAATTTAATAATTTAAATAAATTGCCCTGCGCACAAATCACACAGGGCGAATATTTTTAATAATAAATTTATAGATTAACTAAATA
>JAFSNU010000120.1 GCA_017447325.1 Synergistaceae bacterium
AGGTTCATACGAGGGCGACTCAGGTTCATGCGAGGGCAACTCAGGTTCAAGCGAGGTCAACTCAGGTTCATGCGAGGGCGACTCAGGTTCAAGCGAGGACAACTCAGGTTCAAGCGAGGACAACTCAGGTTCAAGCGAGGGCGACTCAGGTTCAAGCGAGGGCGACTCAGGTTCAAGCGAGGACAACTCAGGTTCAAGCGAGGACAACTCAGGTTCAAGCGAGGACAACTCAGGATCAAACGAGAGCAATGAAAGCTCAAACGAAAGCAATGAAAGCTCAGAAGAGGGCAGCGCAGAAAAGATGCGTGCGTCAGCTTTTAAATCAGCTAAATTATCACGCAAACTGCGCAAGGCCGACGAAAGTTCGTCTAATGGGAATAAGGCGAAAATTTTATCGTTGAGCGGCGGCAAGTTCGACAGCACAAGCTCCAAAGAATTTTTAATCGCCGGTAAATTTAAGGCAGGGCAGACCGTGAACATGTACTTGGCCAAGGCTAAGACTGCAAGATCAAGAGCTGAGCCGGAGAAGCCGAACGCGAGCGAAATTAAAGCTGCGATAGAGAACGAAGATTTAATTCTTGATTCTCTTGAAAACGCGGCAAGCTCCGACGCGGCGTTGAGCTTCAGCGATATATTAACGGCTCTCGGCGAGGACGGTATGATAGCTTACGGCATTAATGACTTGGACGATGAAGATTTCGGCAACAAAGAGACCGGCTTTAGATTTGTTTTATTGTCGCTTGATGAAGATTTTGTCAGCAGCGGCGATATAGTCTATGTGAATTTATTATCCGGCGACAGCGTCAGCGATGCAAAGAATAATATTAATTCAACCAACGGCTATTTTGTTTTGAATTTAGTCAGCATGGACAAAATTCCTTGGCTGTTAATCGACACGCAGAAATTAAAGCAGCTCTCTAATGCGTCGCCGGCTGCCTCAGATTTAAAGCTTGATATAGTGAGCCGCAAGTACGTAGTTTTAGCCCGCGTCCTGCCTCAAAATGATGCTCAGGATATATTCAAAGCTTCGGCGTTAAAGTTTAATGCTGCTGCGGCTGTGACTGACGATATGAAAGCCTACGCGACAAACGACGCAGTGTTATTAAATTCGAAAGCCGCTGCAATCGAGCCAGAGCCAGAACCCAATACTAATCCAAACCCGGATCCCGAGCCGAATCCAAATCCTGATCCCGAACCAGACGGCGATGACGAGATTAATAATCAACCTACAAGCTCGCACGGATCAAGCTCTGGCTGCAACAGCTTTAATTTTAGTTTTGGAGTTTTAAGCCTGCTTGCTTTAGCATTAGCTTTAAGTTTTGCCCGCAAGCATAATTAATTTACAGTTTTAATAATTTAATAATTAAACGACAGCCGGACTGATTTAATACCAGCCCGGCTGTTTTGCACTCGGCAGCTATAAGCCGCGCAATTTAATCTACTTCTTATTTATATAGCCCTGCTTGACTAATAATTCCGCGCACTCGACAGCTCCGCCGGCCGCTCCGCGCAAAGTATTATGCGACAGGCCGATAAACTTCCAGTCATAAAGTTTAGTATTGTCCTCGCGCAGTCTGCCGATAGATACGCCCATGCCGTTAGCATAATTTACATCAAGCGCAACTTGCGGCCTGTTCTCTTCGTCCAAATACTGAATAAAATGCTCGGGCGCACTCGGCAATTTTAAAGCTTGAGGCACGCCGCTGAACTCACGAAGCTTTTTAATTAACTCGTCTTTAGACTTCGGCTGATTTTTGAATTTCACAAACGCCGCCGCCGTGTGGCCGTAAAGGACAGGAATGCGCACGCACTGACAAGTTATCACAGGACTCACAGCAGGCTCAATCACATTATTATTAATCTTGCCGAAGATCTTTAAAGGCTCGCGCTCGCTCTTCTCTTCCTCGCCGCCGATAAACGGAATGACATTGCCGATCATCTCCGGCCAAGTGTCGAAATTCTTTCCGGCTCCTGATATCGCCTGATAAGTCGTGACTGCAAGCTCGTAAGGCTCATACTCTTTCCATGCTGCTATGGCCGGAGCGTAGCTTTGAATAGAGCAATTAGGCTTCACGGCAATAAAGCCTTTTTTAGTGCCAAGTCTCTTTTGCTGAACTTTTATAATCTCTGAATGCTCAGGATTTATCTCAGGTATTATCATGGGAACGTCCGGCGTCCATCTATGAGCGCTGTTGTTCGACACGACCGGCGTATCAGTCTTTGCGTAATCCTCTTCGATCTTCTTGATCTCGTCCTTGGTCATATTAACCGCGCTTAACACAAAGTCAACGCTCTCGGCAATCGCGTTAATATTATTCACGTCTTTAATCTTAATATTTTTAACGCAGTCCGGCACTTTTTCATCGAGAAGCCAGCGGCCTTGCACAGCTTCTTCATACGTCTTGCCGGAGCTGTTCGCGCTCGCCGCAATCTCCGCAATCTCAAACCACGGGTGACTTGCCAGTATCTGGATAAATCTCTGTCCGACCATGCCGGTCCCGCCCAAAACTCCAACTTTAAATTTTACTTCGCTCATAACACGAAACACCTCTTTATCACAAAATTATTTATTTAAATTTAAACTTCGGCTAATTAATTTAATTTATTAGCTAATCGACGCGTCAGCCGTGAACGCCGGCCAAAAGTTCTCGATCATCTCTTCGTAATTGTCAAACGCCGGGATGTCCATTAGACTATCAATCAAAATAAACTGCTCAAATCCTTTTAACGCAGTCTCGCCAGCCCAGTGCGCACTATCGCAATATTTATTATGACTAAACACGCCCGCCATGTCTTACATCTCCTGTTATAAATTTTAAATTTATAAAATTTAAATCTTTAATCTCGCCGCGCACTCGTCAAAGCCTAACGCGTAGATTATCAACGGCAGCGCCGCGCCTTTCTCAAGCCCCGTTAATATAACTCTCACGGGATGAAAGAACTCGCGGCCCTTCAACTTCTTGTCTTTCATAAAGCTACGCAAAAATTTCTCGATACTCTCAGGCGTCCACTCGCAAGCTCTTAAATTATTTACAAATTCATCAAGCCAGTTTAAATTTAAATTTAACTTTAACTTTTCAGGCCGACAGACTATATAATTTAAAGCGTCGCGCAAATCATTTACAAACGGCGTCTCGTCGATTAAATCATTTATTAATAAAGCAATTCTATCTTCATAAATTTTAAATCTTTCATCAAGCTTTATTAACTCACGCGCTATAAAATCGCCGCCTTTAGACTTCATCGCGAGCTTCTGCCAGTAAAGCAAATGCGCCTCGTCATGAACCGGACTTGATTTCGCTAAATCATCAAGCTTAAAAATTTTCGCAAGTTTATTTATATCAAAATTATTTTCACTCTCAAACTGCCAGCTTAACGTCGCAAGATAGGCATCTATAGCTTCAGGCAAATAGCCGCGCTCGCGATACTCTCTAACGGGCTTTGACCCGGTGCGCTTGCCTAATTTTTTACGCTCCTGCGACAACACCATCGGAATATGAGCGAAGACAGGCCGCGGCCATTGCATAATGTCTATAATCGCAATCTGCCTTGCCGTGTTCGGGATATGCTCGTCGCCGCGAATAATATGCGTCACGCTCATTAAATAATCATCTATTGCCGAGGCGAAAACATACGTCGGCGTCCCGTCGCTTCTATATATTACAAAGTCGCCTATATTATCAGCCGCAAATTCACGATGACCCTGCACAGCGTCGTCAAAGCTCGCAATATAATTTTCAGGCAAGGCTAAACGCCAGCAAAATTTTTCACCGGCCTTTATACGCTCTTCAACTTCTTCACGCGGCAAATTACGGCAGGAATTATCATAATGCGGAGGCTCGCCTTTCGCCAGCTGCGCATCACGCATTGCCTCGAGCTTGTCCTCACTGCAAAAGCACGGATACACAGCTCCGCGCTGCTTTAACTCATCAAGCCATTTATCATAAATATTTTTGCGCTCGCTCTGACGCTCAGGCTTATTGTCCCACTTCAAGCCAAGCCAGTTAAGCTCGCTTAATAATAAATCTTCATACTCGCGTTTAGACCTCTCGCTGTCCGTGTCGTCAATTCTTAATAAAAACTCGCCGTTTAAATTAGACTTCGCGAATAAATAATTAAACAGCGCAGTCCGCGCTCCTCCGATATGAAGCTCGCCCGTAGGCGACGGCGCAAATCTCGTCCGTACCAAATTACCTTTCACTTCCTAACAAACTTCTACATTTATATATACGCAAATCTAAAATCTAAATTAAACTTGCTCAAGCGTCGCAGCAGCCCAGCAGGTCATCGACAAGCCCGCGCCCGCGTCGTCCAAAGTCTCCGCCGATTTAGCCTTTATATTAACTATATCTTCATCATCAAAAATTTTTCTAAAATTTTCGCGCATCAAGCTTAAATATTTATTAAGCCTCGGCACTTGAGCCTGAATAACAGCGTCAATCCAAACTACTTTAAAATTATTTAATTTAACTAATCTATAAGCCTCGCGCAAAAGCTCCAAGCTGTCCGCATTTTTAAATTTATCATCGCTTGCTGGAAATAAATTGCCAATATCAGGCAAGCCCGCTCCGCCCAAAATCGCATCAGCCACAGCATGGCTTAATAAATCAGCGTCCGAATGGCCAAGCAATCCAAGCGGCGAGTCCTCGATCAACACTCCGCCTAAAATTAATTTACGCTCAGGCACGAGCCTGTGAACGTCATATCCTAATCCCGTTCTAATCATCTTATTTTTATTAACTAAAGCCTCGGCAATGCGCCAGTCGTCTTTAACAGTGATTTTAAAATTTAATTTAGAGCCCTCGACAAATTTTAATTTTAATTTTGCGTCAAGCCACGCCTCGGCCTCGTCCTTCGCCTGCATTCCGAATTCTTTAATCACTTCAATTAATTTAGGCCTATAAAACACCTGCGGCGTCTGCGTGACAAACAAGCCGTCTCTATCAACATGCGTTATAACTTCTTCATCAAGTTTTTTAATCGCATCCGCAACAGGCATAACAGGGATCGCGCCGGTTTGCTCATCAACTGCGTTAATTAAATTCAAAATTATTTCACGCGTAATAAACGGCCTCGCCGCGTCATGTATCATGACATAATCGCAAGTACAAGCATTCAGTCCGTTCATGACGCTCTCAGGCCTTGACGCTCCGCCCTTTACAAGCTTTATATCTTTAAAATTATTTTTAACTAAATCAAAATCTTCTTCAGGCAAGACTAAAATTATCTCGCAAATTTCCTTAAACTCAGCGGCCAAGTCCGCGCTCCAACGCCATACGGGCTTATTGCCTAAAATTCTAAACTGCTTCTTGCCGCCGCTATCAAGCATCCTCGAGCCGCTTCCGCCCGCCGCGATTATAAATCCAAACTTCTTCATTTTATAAATATATAATTTTTAAATTTAAAATCCGCCGTTATTAAACTCAGCTTCGACCCGGGACTCAAGCGCAGTATGAAGCGTAAGCCTATCCGCGTATCCGATCGCTCCGCCGACCGGAAGTCCAAAGGCAAGCCGCGTTATCTTCATGTCTTTACGCAAGCCCCGCGCTTTCTTTAAAATATCAAGCAGCGAATAATAAGTTAAATCGCCCTCCATTTTGGGATTTGTCGCGATGATAACTTCTTTGGGCTTGACGCGCTTTATATGCGAGACTAAAAACTTCACGCCCTCAGGACTTAAATCTTCTCCGTCGAACGGCGCAACGCGCTCATTCAAAACATGATAAAGCCCGTTATAAATTTTCGCCTGCTCGAACGAGACTAAGTCCTCAAGATCTTCAACTATGCAGATAGTCTCATGATCTCTTAACTTGTCGCTGCAAATATTGCACGGGTCTTGCGACGACACGTTGCCGCATTCCGAACACGTGAAAATTCCCTCACGCAAGCTCGCTATGTCCTGCGCAATCGCTTTTAATTCTTCGTCATCCTTCTTGAGCAGATAAAATACCATGCGGCGTGCGCTCTTATTGCCCACGCCGGGAAATTTCTTGAATAAATTAATTAATTTCGAAATATTATCCAATTTAAAATTAAATTTTTAAATTAAAAGCCCAGTCCCATTGAGCCGAGAGCTCCGGCCACTGCGCCCATCCTCGCATTAGCAAGCTCTTTGCTGCGATTAAGTCCCTCGTTGACTGCCGCCGCGATTAAATCTTCTAACATCTCTTTCTCTTCGGCCTTAATAACTTCCGGATCGATCTTAATCTCGACCAAGTCGCCCTGTCCCGTGAATACTGCCTTGACCATGCCGCCGCCGACGCTAGCCTCGACTGTCTCGTGCGCAAGATTTTCCTGTATCTGCATCATCTGCGCCTGCATTTTCTGAGCCTGCTTCATGATATTATTCAACTTCATAATCTATTTATTCTCCTTTTAAAATTATTTTCAAAAATTTTTCAGAGCTTCGCGAAAATTATTTTCAAAAAATTTTTAGAGCCTCGCGAAAATTATTCTTAAAAATTTTTCAGAGCTTCGCTAAAAAATTTATTTAAAAATTTTTTAGCCTTTGCGAAAATTTAAATTAAAATTTATTTTAGCAGTATCATTTTAGCA
>JAFSNU010000121.1 GCA_017447325.1 Synergistaceae bacterium
CACTAAAGCAACTCCGGAAGGCGCGCGCGATTATTTAGTCCCGAGCAGAATCAACCCGGGCTGCTTTTACGCGTTGCCCCAGTCGCCGCAGTTATTTAAGCAAATATTAATGGTCAGCGGCTTCGACAGGTATTATCAGATCGCGAGATGTTTCAGGGACGAAGATTTAAGAGCCGACAGACAGCCGGAGTTCACGCAGATTGACTTAGAGATGAGCTATATAGTCGAGGATGACGTGATGAACTTAATCGAGGGCTATATGCAGGGCTTGTTTAAAGAGATTTTAGATGTAGAAATTAAAGCGCCGTTTATGCGTATGAACTACTGGGACGCCATGGACAAGTACGGCAGTGACAAGCCTGATTTGCGCGTGAGTTTAGAGCTGTGCGATTTAGCCGACGTGTTTAGAAATTCGGGCTTTGAGCCTTTTAAAGATATATTAGCGAACGGCGGAGTTGTGCGCGGATTAGTTTTGCCGAACGGTGCTGACTTATCGCGTAAAGAGCTTATGGACTTAGAGGCGAGGGCAAAGAAGATGGGCGTGTCCGGCCTCGCTAATTTCCAGTTTAAGGACGGCGAGTTGAGAGGCCCGTTGAAGAAGTTCATGACTGAAGACGAGTTAGCTAAATTATGTGAGCTGTCGGGCTTGAAGGACGGCGGAGCGTTATTCTTGGTGTCGGACAAGTCACGCGCTAAAGCCTGCACTATTTTGGGCAATTTAAGGCTTGAGCTCGGCAAATCGCGCGGATATTTCAGTGATAAAGACGCGGACGGAAATACTATATGGAAATTCTTATGGGTGACGCGCTTCCCGATGTTCGAATGGAGCGAGGAAGAGAAACGCTGGGCGGCTATGCACCATCCGTTTACGTCGCCTGTTCTTGAGGATTTAGACTTAATGGAGACCGACCCTGAAAAGGCGTTGGCAAGAGCTTATGACTGCGTATTAAACGGCAACGAAGTCGGCGGCGGCTCGATAAGAATCCATGATCCGGAAGTCCAGTCAAGAGTATTTAAGTGTTTAGGCATCACGCCGGAAGAGGCCAAGCGCAGATTTGGATTTTTCCTGAAAGCTTTATCGTTCGGCACGCCTCCGCACGGCGGGCTTGCTTTAGGCGTTGACAGGCTTGTTATGTTATTATGCGGCGGAAATTCTATTCGCGACGTAATGGCGTTCCCTAAAACACAGCGTGCGCAGTGCTTGCTCTCGCAGGCTCCTGACGCAGTCGAGCAGGCAAGACTTGATGAGCTGAAGCTTAAAGTTGTAAACGACGAGCTTGAAGACGAGTAGTTTAATTTTAATTTAAATTAAATGGCCGGTGCGTAATTATTTAAAATTATTCTCGGCCATATTTTAAAATTATTTTAAAATTAGCGAAATATCGCGAACGCTTGAGTAATTTATATATATTATAAAATTATATATAAAGGAGTTTTGATAATTATGCGCAAATTACTAACGGCACTTGCTTTAATATTAATATTAGCAAGTTTTACCCGGCAAGCTTATGCGGACGGCGGTGACATAGGCAACGGCGTGCACTGGAATTTCGACAGCGCGACCGGTGAACTGACTTTCAGCTATACCGGTTCAGGCTCTGGCGCAATGCCGGACTACTCAAACCACAGCGACACTCCATGGGATAAAATTAGACACAAGATTGAGGTCTTAACTATCGGATCCGGAGTTACGTATATCGGAAGGTATTGTTTTAATGTGCGTGGGAACGGCAAATGGAAACGTGTTTTTATGTCTGACACAGTTAAGACTATCGCCAATGGCGCGTTCCTGCCGGCTTATGATATAGGCGTGTTAAAGCTGGGAAAGAACGTCGAGAAAATCGGCTCGTATGCGTTCGAAAATCCGTCGGCTCTTACTACTTTAATATTGCCGCCGGCACTTAAGGAAATCGGCAATAATGCTTTCATGCAGGCTTTCTCGCTCGGAGTAATTACGTTCACAGTTCCTAAAGAAGCTGATTTTCATGATCTTGACATCGGCAAAGACGCCTTTCAAGAAATGCGGAAAGGTGGCTCGGGATCAGTCAAGATAGCATATACAAGCGAGAAAGGCATACTCAGAGACAGGAACACTAAAGCGGAGATAGCCGAAGGTTCAGAGCTGTCTGAAAGAGAGTTAAGCAGCAGGGCTTTAACATGGGTCAAGCATACGCCTGTGAATTACGTTATAACTTACGAGCCCAACGGCGGACGTTTCAGAAAAGGCATCACGACAATGCGCGTCCCTGTAAATACTACTGCAAAATTACACACGCAGGAAGAGCTCGGGCTTTATAATTTAAACTCAGATTTGATGTTTAAGGGCTGGTCAACAAATGAGAACGCGAAAAAGGCTGAATATAAGGACGGAGCGGAGATCTTTGTCAGCGACGATATTACTTTATACGCGGTCTGGAGCGACAGCTATAATATAACTTTGGACGCTAACGGCGGTACTTTCGCTAACGGAACTTCACAACATGAAATTGAAATTAAAGCTAAAACAAGCGCAAATTTGCCGCTTGCCGCAGATTTAGGCCTGAAACATCCTGAAGCTGATAAAATATGCGTGGGCTGGGCTGTAAGTCCTGATGCTAAAGCAAGTTATTCCGACGGCGCAAGTATAACGCCTACTGACGACATGACTTTATACGCAGTTTGGGGCGGGCTCTGCACTGTGATTTTAGACCCGAACGGCGGCTATTTCACTAAAGCTGAAAGTTCTGATATTAAGTTTCAAGTCTTGGCAGGAGGCATAAGAGCCATACCAGCGGCACAAACTTTAGGCTTAAAGAATGACAGTCAAGATTTATATTATAACGGCTGGTCATTAGATCCAAGTTCGCAGACTGCCGAATATCCCGACGGCTTGGATTTGACAGTGTCAGAGGACATGAAGTTATACGCAGTATGGACAGTTAACGGCGACGGTTCTGAAGGCAGCCCGTATTTAATTGATAGTTTTGAAAGATTGAGAGAACTTGCGGAAAAGACTAACAACGGCGAGCATTACACGCGCAAGCACTTTAAATTAACTGCTGAGATATGGGACACGGAAAATACTTTCACGCCCATAGGTAAAAATTATAATTTATCGTTCAACGGCATATTCGATGGCAATAGTCACAGCATAAGCTACAGAATCGACGCAAGCCCCGAGACTTATCAAGGCTTGTTCGGCTGTCTCGACACCGGAGCGGAAATTAAAAATTTAATAGTCTGCGGCAATATTAAAGATTGCGATTATTACGCGGGAAGCATAGCCGGCGAAATAAGATTGACCGCTTTAATAACAAATTGCTACGGCTCAGCAACTATAACCGCAAAGAGCGGCCTGACCGACGGAAATATCGGCGGGCTTGTCGGCCTTAACGCCGGAACTATCGATCATTGCGCATCAGCTCCGTTAATCACTGCTGACGTTCAAGA
>JAFSNU010000122.1 GCA_017447325.1 Synergistaceae bacterium
AAGCTGAACTCGTGCTCGGTGTACAAAATAAACTGAAAATAATTTCCAAGTACACCGGAATACGCCGTGACTACAGCAAAAACCCGGAAGGCGGATGGGATCGAGATGTCAAACGCTGCTTGAAAATGGGGTCTGTCATACGTGTTGAAACAGTTGATGGAAGCACAATCGATATATCTCCGTTGCTTCATACTTTTATCGGTGAACGGACTGATGAAGGCTACGGGGAGATAATTGCTTATCCTGCTAAAGAATGTTATTACCGTCTGGCCGAAAACGTAGGAGCGTATATGTATATCATGAACAACGTAAAAACGTCCCGTGATATTGCTATCGGTTCTCTGTTTGTCTCTACCGTTATGAAAAATATTTTGAAAGCCCGCGTAGAACGTTTTGCCATTTTGGACCGCGAGGAATACAGACGGGGTATAAACGCAGAGGAACTTTTACCGATGGATCTGCTGAATATGCTTAAAGAGAATTTTTACCCGGCAGCTTCAGATGAGGAACTTAAAGAATGGTATTTAAAATACCTGAAGGAGAATGAAGATGAATCAGATTAGTATTGAGCAGCTTCCGGACTCGGGCTATTTGATAGCACAGCTGGAATCAAGTCTTATTTTTGAACCGTATACAGTGAAAGACAGAAAACTATTTTTTCACGGCAGCGAGTTAATAGAAAAAGAGAAAATAAAAGAATGTCATTTTTTCAACCGGGACAGAGAATATCGTTTGATATTTCGAGAATCTAGAGGCGATTTTATTGAGCGCGTTCTGACAGCAGAAGAAGAACAGAAAATGAATCCCGATCTTATTTATGAGCAGGAAATGATGATCAAGAAAGAATATGCCTGCCGTGAAGATTTGCCGGAGAAGCTGCTTATAATAAACCGCTATTATTTTACAGAAAATGACACTTTAGCTTTGCGGGATTACCGTATCAGCTGCCTGTGAGCCTGTTTCTTTTTTTTTAAGACGTTTGTACTGCCGGAAGAGAACAAAATCAAAATGCGCGGTTTTTACAACTGTCCCGTCTTCTGCTTTATTTTCATTTACTACACGGCTGCTTGCAGATGTTAAAATTGGAATACCGTCATCCAAAAGGGCATCTACAATCATGAATGACAAAGAAAACTCACCCATAACTATCACTGCATTAGGCTTCATCTCTCTGATTTTCTGGAGAAGCTGCGAAGCAATGAGTTCAAGCTCTTCTTCGTCAGCGTAGGGAGAAATCTGAGGAAAAGGTAAATCTATTATTTCACCATAGGCATTAGCTGCACGAATCTGTTTCTCCTGCCAGTTTTTATGGGGATGATTAGAAAGATTGATTATCACGTAATAGCCTTCTTTTTAGAGAAATCTTACACAGCAGAATGTTTTTGTATAATTAAAGAATAGTCTTCAACATTTGGATATTGAACTTTTTTGATAATCCAATCAAGAACTATCTCATTTATATCAATATATAATATGGACATAAAATTTTCTCCTTCTAATAAATTTTATATTTTTATTTTTTATTATATCATATAATTATTTATCAAAAAAATTTTATTTTAATCACTTGATTATATAAACATAATGACGCACTTCTTCAAACTGAACTTTAACCTTTTAAGTCCTGGATAAAGTCCTTCGTCAAAAAGTGCATCGAGACTTTTAAAGCCCGTTTATTCATTTCTACGATCTGCATGAATTTCTTTAAGCCGTAACTGACATCCTCACGGTCAAAAAGTTCAAACTCTATTTTTTCAATTTTTCCTGCTCTTCTTCTTCCAAAGTAAAATCTAAAGTCCCTCAAAGAATTTTACTATATCAGTCATCAAAAATTCGTTAGCGTCCTTATAAATTTCAGGGAGTTCATAATGTCTGTAAGAAAAAAATAGCAGCTTTTAAGAGCTTCCGTAAGTTTTCGCTCAGCCTGTTGACCTCTTACGTCATTATCAACTTAATAATTAATAGAACCTGTTTCAAGGCATTTAGAAAATTATATAGTTCAAACGGCATCTTTTAATTCTTATTGTGTCTTTGCAACAAATGAATTAAACATTCTATAATGATGCAAATGTATCAGGAGTTATCATTAAGGCAAAGTTAGAAGATGATGTGCGGGCTTATCAGTTATTAAGTCTTTAAATATACTCATATACATATATTTATAAAAGAGAAAAAAGGAAAATAATTGAAGTTCCGCTAATAATGCCCATAATGACGCGGTATCTATCGCCGATAAGCTCATAAATGCTTGCTGCGGTTGCGTAACCTTCACCTATAAGGATAATATCGCCGTCTTTGAGCGGCTGGCCGCCCATAATATGGAAAGCCCCTGTTATAAGCCTTTCACCTGGCGCAAACTTCTTACGGTCTCCGCTTTGAGGTATCTTTGCAAATATTCTTTGATACGTTTTAAAATTGCCCTCGACGTCCTGAAAATCGATTAATAGAGTGTTATATCGATTTACTCTAAGCGTCCCGTCGCTCCTGACTTGCTTTTCCTTTAAATAGGGGTGTTCATCTGTCGCAAGCTTCGCCGCTTCAAATTCGGCTTTAAGCTCTGCACTTCTTTTCTTTTGTTCGGCGGCTCTCTTTTCGCCCTCGGCTTCTCGCTTGGCCTCGCGTTCACGCTCTAATTCGGCTGCGCTCTTTCTTATAGGAGAGCTGGCAGCTGATGCACTACCGTCAAGCGGTATACATCTCGCAATCGCTATTTAAAGCCTCGTTAAAGTCACAATTATAATCAAGGCTGATTAAATCGATAACGTCATATTTCGCGCTGCAAGAAAAGCAGTGAACTTGATTATTAGCCTTATCAAATCCCATGCTCGGGTGCTTGTCTTCATGGTGTGGATTTAAGCACCTGAAATTTTGCCGCGTATCAATTCCCCGCGCTTCTAAATAATCTTTTAAATAGCCTTTAAGCTCGGCTATTGCCTGTTCCCATGTCATCTCAAATTACCCTCCTTACGCAAAAAAAGCATTGCAAAATTTCCGTAATTCGGTATAATTTGAATTACGGTTGATTGACGCCCTTTGTACCTGACGGATATTAGGACAAGGGCGTCCGCTTTTTATTATAACTGAAAATACTTCGATTTTAATCATTGTTTAAATTTTCTTTCATCAATCGGCAAATAAAAAAGAGCGCATGCATATTGCCAAAATATCGTCCGTATCTTCCGATATAAAAAATCAAGACGTTTTTTATATGTTGATTGTGACAAGTTCGATCCTAATAACAGCTTAAAACCAGGGAAGCCTATGGGTATGAGTGACGGTTTAAGCTGATTACGGGTTCAGATGTAATTAACGGACACAGTTAAAGAGCTTATATGACTAAAGAGCGTTTGCCTGTGAATGTTGTATGAGCTAATTAAAAGTTAATGATAGTTAAACTTGAAACAGATATGAAACACGTTGAAACAGATATATCTGTTTCAATAAATTCAGTATTTATAAATGTTTATATTATATGAAAACGATGAAACAGATATTTTTTTAATTAATTAATTTATACGAAAAAAAGGAATTAAAATTTAATTAAAAAATAATAAACTTTTTTCTAAAATTAAATATTAAAAAAAATTTTTTTATCTGTTTCAGTGTTTTAAATGGTAATAAATATTGATAAATACTGTTTTTAAGTGAAATAGATATTTTTTTTATTTGTTTCACATCTGTTTCAAGCTGTTTAAATTAATATTTATCAATATTTAAGCTTATTTAATTAAATAAAAACGCGGCCACATTTCTTAAAATAAGCCGCGTTATCTTTCAAAAATTCTTGTTAATCTCTTATTCTGTTATATTAAAATCAAATCTCCGCGCACATCCATGTGGCTGAAGTTCTTCAAATTCAATATTGCGCCGTCTTAATACAGCTCTAAACTCGCTCAAGAAATTTCTTTTATATGTAGCTTCATAACCATTATTTTTGCACCATTCTTGATATTTCTTGTAAAGCTCTTCGCGATTAATGCTGTCACGACATATAGAAGTCTGTTCTTCTTCAACAAAAACGTCAACGGAGTTATTGTTTGCGATAAACTCTTCCATAAGCGTTTTCTGGTCTGGGCTTTCCGCAAACTTACCGCGCTCTTTTAGTCTCTTATAGCCCGCGTATATCCAATTAAATATTCCTGGCAATTCTGTCATTAATTCATCTTTTGCTTTAGTATCAGTGGGCAATTCTAATTTTTTAACGTTCGGCTCGTGGTCTTCAACAAATTCATTTTGAAATTTAAGCATTATAAAACGTCTGTTAAAGCCATAAGTCGTATCTTCTGCGCGCGATAACTTATTGGCTGCGATAATGAATTTAGCTCGTGTCGTGAGTGTAAATTTACTTTGAAATTTAAAACAGTCCGATACTTCTTCACCTGCGACAAGCTTTTTAAATATTTTTTCAGCTCCTCCGAAATTTAAGCCGCTCTCCGTTGTGATATTACAAAGTTTGCCGATAAGCTTAACTTTCTGAAATTGCTTGTTTAGCTGGTCTATTTCAACGCTCGCAAAATTTTTCTCACCAAATGCTGCTTTTATCAAATCAATTAACGTGCTTTTACCGTTACTGCCCTCGCCAAGCAATAATAAAGCCCTTTGAAATGGACAATTTGGATAAAGTAGATAACCTGCAAACTCTTGCATTAAGTCTATACGTGCATCGCCGTCCGCGTCCTGTAATTTTCTATCAGCCCGCCAAAAAATTTTCTGTAAAAATTCTTTAAATTTTGGACACTGAGCCGCGGGGTCGTATGAGTACGGGAAAAGAATTGTGGCCAAGTCTGACTTATCACAACCACTAAATTCGCCCGTCTCAAATTCAAATGTCCCGTTCTTAAAGACAAATAGTGGCTTTTTATCAAAATCGCCCTCGTAAATCACGTTAGATCTAAAGTTAGTTTTTATACTTAATATACGTCTTCCCGTTGAATAAAAGCGTCCTAACTCTGAACTGATATATGAGTTTATAACATCATCATCTCTCAATTTCCAAATCATACCGTTATACTCATAAAAGCCCGTTTTTTCCTTATAAAGAATATCATGCTCTTTTTTTATTGCGTCAATAATATCAAGCTCAAGAGGTACACTAGTAGCTTGCTTCAATAATTCATCAATCCATTTCGGATTAAAATACTCTTTAAATATAAGCTCATTTATTATTTTAATTAAATTATCTTTTCCGATAAAACGCCCTGAGCTTAATATAAAGCTTTTGAATTCTTTTTCGCGCTTTTCAGTTTCTCCTCGTGTCTCGTTCGCTACTGGTGAGAAAGTTTCGGCAAAAGCTGCTACTCCGTCAATTGGGCTGTCAATAACTTCTGTAAATCTTCGCCGTCCGCGAAGTATTCAGAAATATCCTTATACTGTTTCGGCAAATCTAAACGTTTAAAATTAAATACCCTGTGAGTTATAAGCTCTTGAGCTATACGTTTAAAAAAGTTTTTCCCAGCGTCGTCGTTATCGAAACAAATATATATATCACGCTCGCTCTTGCGTTCCTGCTCAGCATATCCGCGGACAATTTTCTTTTGTTCATTTTTTAGCCCCGATATACCTGATAAGACACGATAACCCTTAACATCAAAGCTCATAGCATCGAATGCGCCCTCAGCTATGATAAGCTGCCTGTCCGTTCTATCCAACGTATGAAGTCCCCAAATGACATTTTTATTAAAGCCATTTATAAAAGCTTTTTTATATTTGTCTTTGTATTCTGCCCGCTCATATCGCGTCCGCAATAATAAATGACTTGACCGCGCTCAAAATACGGTATTATCAGCCGTTGCTCTTTAGCGTTATATCCTAAAAGCATTTTGTTGATACATTCAAGCGTCAAACCGCGTCCGGTTAGATAGTCTATATCTTCAGGTCTTAAAGCTTCGTGCCATTTGTTAATATAAGTCTGCAAGTCTTGAACATACTTTTTATATTCATCATTCTGAATATAAGCCTTGCCGCCTGATAATTCGTTAATAGCTTCACCTTTGTTACCGTTGAATTTAACTTCAGCTACTAAGTCTATAACGTCCCCGCCACATCCCGCTTTAAAGTCATAGAAAAATTCACTATCTTGGTTAAAGATAGTGCACGTATCATTTTTCCCGGGCTCGTAAATTGAGTATGAGCGATATTCGCGTCCTACCCTGTGGAGTTCAAGTCCTAAACGCCGCGCCGTGTCAACGATAGAATTATTTCGTTTAATTTCGTCGATTAATTCCTTATTAACCATTTAATTATATCTCCTTCCCTGTGCTAAAAATGCGCATTGCAAAGTCACCGCAGAAAGTGATATAATTCTTTTGCCGTTGTTTGCGGCTCATTGACTTAATCCTATTTAAGCCTTGAGCCGCTCGCTTTATTATAGCAATTTTAAAACTCAATATGTTTAAATCTCCTCTAATCCAAAACGGCAAATATATTGTGCATAAGCCTGCGCCGATATTCAGCAACTGACCTTCGGTCTCGCCGCTCCGCGATTTTAGTCATGTTGTGCCTCCTGAGTTTAAGTTCGCTTGCGTTCTCCAATTGCAACGATTGCGGTCTCGTCCTTGCCGATAGCAAAGTTACTTTAACCCAGCGTTCAAGAGCTTTTAGCGTAAAATCGTCTGCTTCATAGCTTAATGCTCGCAATTCATCAAGGTTCTTTACTATGCGAAAATCTTTTAACAATATGTTAATTCATGGCCTCCTGTTCTAAACTCTGAACTTTCGCCCATGCTGTTACCTCGTCAAAATCCCAACGGCGCGAATGTCCGATTTTTAGGTCTCGCGGAAATTTGCCCTGCCGTAACAATCCAAATATTGTTGACTGTGCAAGTTTAAGCCTTTTGCAAAGGTCTTTTAACGTTAAATACTGAGTTTCTGCCATATATTACAAACTCCTTTCAAAAAAATATGTTAGAATAAAAATATCGCGTTTGACTTTTAATAAGTCTTACCGCGTTTTAAATATCTAACTTGTAAAATCACCGTCCGATGTTCTGGGGAGAGCTCGGACGGTATTTATTTAGCTGAAATATTGTCATAAAAAATGAGTTGCGTCAATAAAAAATATTGTATATAATATTAGTCATCTTTTTATGACGGATGGGCTTATATGCAAAACTCTAAATTTTCGTATATATTGAAAAAGCTCTTGACTGATGATAAACTTTCAGGTGCTGAGTTAGGCCGCAAAATTGGAGTATCTAAAGAGACAATATCTCAATACTGCAAGGGCAATGTTGAGCCTAAATCTGGAATATTAATCAAGCTTGCTGAATATTTCAAAGTATCCTGTGATTATCTGCTGACTGGCTCTGAGCCGGAAGATAAGAAAGAAAGTCAAGAGCTGGGGTTGTCCGGTGACGCTATACGGCTATTAAAGCAATGTCAAGATGAACGCGTGCGAGGGCTGGTTGATAGACTGCTGGGGTCGCCTGAATTTTACCAACGCGCTAAAATATCCTTTAATAAATTAACACTGCTTGAACTAAAAATTGAAGACAGAAATTATTACGAGCTTATTCTTGAAAAATTTTTAGAGAAAAACAACGGTGATAGAAATAAAACAGCGCATGACTTTGAGGAGTTTTTGAGAATGGATACTCGGATGTTAACTGATTTTATCAGTGATATTATGATTGTAGATTTAAATGCTTATGATGTAATTGACGCACTAACGGAAATAACAGAATAGCCGCAAAATGAGCCTGCAAGTTTAGGAGAGGCTATAAAATTAAATCTTACGCCGTCCGCTGATTACCAGTCTGCTAAATCTGAGTGACTGCTGCAAGAATACAAAACGCCGGAGATGCTTTACTCTCCGGCAACTCTTTATTCTTCTTTGTTGTGTCTTTCAACTTCCAGTTCAAGCAATGCAAGCCTAACCGCCGCCGTTAAGTCAATATGTGTCTCGTGCTCTTCAGCGATTTTGATTAAGAAGTCGCCATGAGCTTTAGCTAATAGCTCTTACGCTTTCAGCTGGTCGCGCGTTTGCTGTTCTGGGTCTTCCATTATCTTCGTCCGAAACTCAAAACGCCTCTCACAGTTAGCAATATTATACGCTTGCCGATCCTGCTCTCTCGTCCGTATCGCCTCGGCTATTTCCGGCTATTTGAGCAGTCTTTGCCCTTGTGAGTACGCGGTCGTCGCGCTGTATCCGGCAAGCTTGGCCGCTTCGTTAGCGTTGCCTGAATAATTATCTATAAAAGGCTTGTTGTTTCTGAGTTAAGCTCATAACTTTATCCTATTAACGACCGGTGTTATTCCGCTTGCGATATATACAGCTCGCATAACGCATTAACTACATTATTAATGCTCCGGCGTTGACTATAAGCTTTTGTCTTTAGCTTGTCATAAACACTCGGCTTCATCAAGAGGACAACTCTTTTTGATTTGGTCTCCGGCTTGGCCGGTAAAATCAAATCAGCTTGTGCGCTCTGATGCGCGGTCTTGTTGTTCACTTCAAGCTGAGTGTGTGCGTCCGGCTTACCTGTATCGTTGACTTCATTATTAGAAGTTGCTTGCTCTTTCACGTCACGTTCCGGAGCTTTATCGGCTGTTGCTTGCGATTGTGTCCCATGCTTATTACTTCCAAATTTAGCCCTCGTCTTTATTTCTGCCATAACTTAATCACCCTCCGATTTTAAAATCACGTCAAGCTCATTAATAAACGCTTGATAATCTTTCGCGGCGTTACCCTGCGGCCTATAAGTTAAAATATCTCTTTGGAGTGCCTGAGCTGTCCTAACGGTCGCACTCTCTCGTATCTTTGAATTAAATACGCGCGTATTCATAGCCTCCGCCGCGTCCCTGAACATGTCGGCAATTTGCATGGCGGTCTTACTCCGTAAATTAACTCGCGTCAATAACACTCCGTAAATCTTTAGCACTGCATTCACATTCTCCCGCGCTGACTGTATTAAATCGTAACTATCTTTAAGCGCGTTTAGGCTTAATATATCAGCTTGGGCTGGCAAGATAACGCCCGTTGACGCTGATAATGCGTTTAAAGTCATGATGTCAAAAGCTGCTAACGTGTCAAGCAAAACTAAGTCATAATCAGCTTTTACGCTCTCTAACACGCCTTTCAAAATCAACTCGTGTCAGTCGCCGTTAATCTCTACATCATCAAGACTGCTATTAGCTGAGATAATATCTCCCGCGCCGGTATGCTGTACAGCTTCGCTAATACTGCAAGCTCCGCGCATTACGTCAAAGATAGTCCGGCCTGAATAATCGGCGGCCGTAATGTGAGTTAGGCTCGCCTGCCCGTCAAGGTCAACAGATAACACGCGATAACCTTTAGCGGTAAATCCTGCGGCCATAGCTTGAGCCGTTGTTGATTTACTCGCTCCGCCCTTACGGCTGATTAAGGAAATAATTTCTGTCATGCTCTCCACTCCATGATAATAAATTATGATAATAAAATATAATAATGATTTTAATTATACGCATAACTTGAGCTATAGCAAGAAATGACGCAAGCCTCCGCGCTATTCTAAATAATAATAAAACTATCTGATGCTTCCGGTGATACATTGTCGGCAAATTCACGCGGCTCATGCTTGCGCATCTGAACAGTGAACGGCTGTGTGAATAATAAAAGCCCGCAAGCTCTCTCAAGCTTAAAGGCTAAAATATTAAGTTAGCTTAACGCGTTTATTATGGCTCGCGTTTACTCCGTGACTATCTCGCGTTTATATTTGTAATAAGTATTCCGTGATACGCTCAAGCCCTCGCTATTAATAACTCCGATAACCTGTTTATCGTTCAGCGTACCGAAAAAGTCTTTGCTGTGCTTTTTAATCAGCTCTTTTATCGGCTCTCTCTTCTTGACGTTCAGGACAGATCCCGCCGGTGTACCAATGCGCTTACCGTTGCGCTTCGCTGTCTCGATACCCTCGCGCGTCCTCTGCCGTAAGTCGTCAACTTCCTTTTGAGCTTGCTCAAACGCTAAATATATTTGCTTTTCCGCAAGGCTCAAAATATACTCATTCAGAGCATCAAGTATAGTGTTGACTAATTTATCAGTCGCGCCGTCCCCTGTCGATACTTCAAAACGCTTTTTAGACTTCTCTAATTGCTCTTTGTAGGTGTCCGTATCGATAATATGTTCTTTTAAAAATACTAAATTCACGCCCTGCGTGTAAAGCTCTTTATACAGTTTAAAGCCCTCTTCAGCGTTGCGGCTCATTCTTGAAACACTGTCAAATATCAGCGTGTCGCCGGGCTTGACTGTCTTCAAAAGCTTTTCAAATTCAGGCCGTGAAATGATTTTGCCCGTGTAAGTCTCGCGAACAAT
>JAFSNU010000123.1 GCA_017447325.1 Synergistaceae bacterium
ACTCACCTCGTCCAAGTCAAAAAATTCGCGCGGATTTTCATCAAGCAAATTAATTTTTAATTTACTGTTATCACGTTCATTCATGACTTTTTCTAAAGCGTCGGGCAATAAGCCTATATGCCTCGGGCCGGAGACAAGTTTAACCCAGTCAAAGCGCGTTAATGCACGCTTGCCCAAGCTCTGAGCGATGCAGCCGGTTAATGCTAAGACAGGCCGTCTTTTAAATTTATCGTAACGGCCAAGCTCGCTCCAAACTTTCTGTTCAGCTTTAGCCCTGACGCTGCAGCCTGTTATTATAATTAAATCGGCCTCTTCCTCGCGCTCTGGACTAATCTCGTTCCAGCCCTTTAATAATAAATTATTTTTAACTTTGTCGCTGTCATAGACATTCATCTGACAGCCGTAAACTTTCATACAGAATTTAATCATGCTTCAATATTTAACGCCTCAAAGTCCTCGGCAAATCTATTAAATATCTCGTCAACGTATCTTAAATAAAAATTATTTTCAAATAATTCTTTGATCTTCTCCGGCTCTACTGCGTCCTTCACGCGCTCGTCGCTCAATAACATATCTAAAAAATTTACGCGGGCCTGATTATGCGGCGTCAAAGTTATCTGCGCCGTCTTCATTGCATTTTCCTGAACAATCGCATAAGCGGCTTCGCGCGAGAAATTTAATTCGTCAAGCAAGAACGTCAACACGCGCTGGCTGTAAACAAGTCCGCCGGTTAAATCTAAATTCGACTTAACGCGATTTTCGTCAACAGTCAAGCCCTTTAAAATTTTAGTCAGGCTTCTCGTCATGAACGCCGCGATATTCAACGCGTCCGGCCAGATAACTCTTTCAGTTGACGAGTGGCTTATATCGCGCTCATGCCATAACGCGATATTTTCCATTCCAGTTAAAGCATAGCCGCGCAACAATCTCGCCATCCCGCAAATTCTCTCGCACTTAATGGGATTGCGTTTGTGCGGCATCGCGCTCGAGCCTTTCTGTCCAACTCCGAACGGCTCGAAGGCCTCTTGAACTTCCGTGCGCTGCAAGTGTCTAATCTCAAGGGCGATACGCTCAAGGCTTGAGCCAAATATTGCAAGCGCGTTTAATATCTCTGCGTGTCTGTCGCGCTGCAAAATTTGATTAGAGACTTTAGCCGGAGTTAAATTTAACAACTCACAGACTTTAGCTTCAAGCTCCGGCGAACTCATCGCGTAAGTTCCTACAGCTCCGGAAATTTTTCCGACTGAGACGTGAGCCATGGCGAGCTCTAAACGTTCTTTATCGCGCTTTAACTCAGAATGCCAGTTCAAAAATTTTAAGCCTAAAGACATCGGCTCGGCGTGTATTCCATGAGTGCGGCCAATGCAGGGCAAGTGCTGATATTTTTTCGCAAGCTTTAATACTTCAATATCTAAATTTTTCAGCGCATCTAAAATTATTATTAAAGAATCGCGCAGCATTATCGAGCTTGCAGTATCTAAAATATCGCTTGAAGTCATGCCCAAGTGCAAATATTTTCCGCTCGGTCCGACGTTCTCAGCTACCGCGCTGACGAACGCCACAACGTCATGCTGTGTCTTCTTCTCGATCTCCTGCACTCTCTCGACAGTGAAAGCCGCTTTAGTTAAAATATCATCAAGCGCGTACTTAGGAATTCGTCCAAGCTCGCACCAAGCTTTGGCGACCGCGAGTTCAACGTCAAGCATAATTTTTAACCTGTTCTCCTCGTCCCACAACGCCGCAATATCTTTTTCGCTATATCTTGCAATCATTTTTAATTACATCTCCCTACACTATACTTTTATCAATTTCAAAAACTCGTGATTATTATTAGTCTTCTTAATTCTCTCGACGATCAAGCTCAACGCGCTTGCCGGGTCCATTGCCGCCAGTCTCTTACGCAAGACCCAGAGCCTCGACAAGTCTTCAGGCTCAATTAATAAATCCTCGCGGCGAGTGCCTGATCTTATAATATCTATTGCCGGGAAAATGCGCTGTTCCGAAAGCTGACGCGATAAATGCAGCTCCATGTTGCCCGTGCCTTTAAACTCTTCGTATATAACGTCGTCCATTCTACTGCCCGTGTCGATTAACGCCGTTCCGATTATCGTCAAGCTGCCGCCTTCTTCAAAGTTTCTCGCAGCTCCGAAAAATCTTTTGGGAAAATAAAGTCCCGACGGATCAAGACCGCCCGTTAAAGTTCGTCCCGACGGCGGCACTGTCAAGTTCGACGCTCTCGCAAGTCTTGTTATAGAGTCCAATAAAATTACAACGTCGCGCTTCGCCTCTGCAAGTCTTTTAGCTTTCTCAAGCGCCAAGTTTGCCACGCGTATATGCTCGTCAGACGGCCGGTCGAAAGTTGACGCGATGACCTCGCCGTCTATCGAACGGGAAATATCTGTGACTTCTTCAGGCCGCTCGTCTATTAATAACGCCATTAATATAATATCCTGCGAATTTGCAGTTATAGCCCGGGCAATATTTTTAAGCAGCGTCGTCTTTCCGGCTTTCGGCGGCGAGACTATCAAAGCTCTTTGACCCAGTCCAATCGGCGCGAACATGTCAACAAGTCTCGTTGATAAATCGCGGGTTGCCGAGCTTAAATCTATACGCTTATTCGGGAATATCGGCGTTAAATTTGAGAATAAAGGCCGGCGTCTCGACTCTTCAGGATCAGAATAATTTACAGTTTCAACGCGCAATAACGCTTCATAATGCTCCTGCGGCTCTCTCGGCGGGCGTATAAGTCCCCACACAACGTCGCCGTTGCGCAGTCCGAATCTTCTAATTTGCGAAGCTGAAAGATAAACGTCGCTGTCGGTCGGGAGCATTCCCTTTGGTCTTAAAAATCCGAAGCCGCCCTCGGGCAAAATCTCAAGCGTGCCGCCGCCGAATCTGTAATTCATGCTCTCGGCCTGGGCTTTTAAAATCGCGAATATTAAATCATCTTTGCGCAAATTCAAATAATTTTCGACTTCAAATTCATTCGCAAGGTCTTTCAGCTCGCTTGAACTTTGCTCGGCCAAGTACGCGTAAGTATATTTCGGCTTGGGATGCGCGATAAATTCACGCTGAGTATTATTATTACTATTCTCGTCACGCTGCGAATATCTTTGCGAGTTATTATAATTATAATTATTATTTATATTAATATTTTCTTGAACTTGCGTCTGCTTGGACTCTTCAATTTCTTTGTCTTGATCTTTATTTAAATTTAAATCTAAATCTGCTTTGCCATTATTATTTTTAATTTGCTCTTGCTCTTGTGCTTGCTCAGACTTTAAAAAATTTAAAGATTTTATATCTATCTCAATTACTGGTTCGCTGCTGCTTTTAATAAGTTCAAGCTGGCTGCTGTTACTAATTTCTAAATCCGGCGCGTCCTCGTTTATAATTTTAATCTCCCGTCCTGCTCTCGCTATCATGGGCGATCCCCGCCTCCATGCTCACGGCAAAAATTATCTTTCAACATAAAATCACCTCATAATAAATTTTATAAATATTTTAAATTAATAAATCTCAAAATGAAATTTCGGCATTGCCGTCCGTTCCGAGTTAGGCTGCACCGACACCGAGTAAGAACCTCGAGGCAAGGGCGAGCCATCCTCTTTCAGCAAACAATAAATTTTAGTTCCGCTCGGAGCTTCGAGCGTATAACTCTCGGCTTGAACTCGTTTCGAATTATGATCCCATATAACTCTCACCGGCAAGTCCTCTTCAAGTCTCGAATAATCAAATCTCATGCAGACCTGTCTTGTCCCGTACTCAAATCTTGAAATAGTTCCGGCCAAAAACTGATGATCTTCAAAGTCAAGGCTTATTGACACGTTTGACATCATGAAAGTTTGCCTGGGATTTACGCTGATCATTCCGACAACCCAGAAGGCTGAACCAAGCAGCGCGAGCGTAAACAACAATAATAAAACTACAAATAACGATCTATTTTTCACAGCTTAAAATTTAAATTTAAATTTTAAAACGGGAGCTTAAAGCAACACCCCCCTGTCACTGCGTGACATCCCCCCTTACATGGGGGAACTATATCTTGCCTCACCTGTAAGGGGAGGTGGCCTGAATGGCCGGAGGGGTGTACTCCCGTTTAAATTTTAAATTTAATTTAAATTAATTCATTTTATTAATTAAGCTCAGCATCTCCGGGCTTAATGACTTATGCTCGCTCCAAGCGCGCTCAAGGTCGCTTAACACGAGCTTATGATTTATATTTCCGACCATCATGCCGCTCTTGCCGATTAACAAAGACTCAGTTGCGAACGCACCCATTCTTGTTGCAAGCACTACGTCAAACGAAGTCGGGTGGCCGCCGCGCTGTATATATCCCAAGACCGTGACGTGAGCGTCATAGCCGCCGGTGTCCTGCAATTTGTCGCGCATCTCAGTTGCCGACATAACGCCTTCAGCAAGAATAATTAAAGTATGATTCTTGCCCTCGTCGTAGGACCTTTTAAGCAGCTTGCAAAGATTGCCGATGCTTAACGGCAGCTCCGGCACAACTGCGTACTCAGCTCCTGAAGCAACAGCCGTTTCAAGGGCTAAAAATCCCGCGTTGCGTCCCATGACTTCGACTATAAACAATCTGTCATGGCTCGATGCTGTGTCGCGTACGCGCATAATTGCCTCAAGCGCAGTGTTCACAGCCGTGTCAAAGCCGATAGTCTCGTCCGTTCCGGTAACGTCGTTGTCGATCGTGCCGGGGATGCCCATCGTCGGAAAGCCCATGTCATGCAAAGCTTTTGCTCCGTGGAACGATCCGTCTCCGCCGATTACAACAAGACCGTCGATATTAGCTTCCTGCAATTTCTTCAACGCGGCCTCGCGTCCTTCGACCGTCTTAAAACGTTCACTGCGCGCGGTGCGTAAAATCGTTCCGCCTCTGTGAATGATGCCTCCGGTTGTGGGACGGTCTAACGTAATAAAATCGCCGTCAATTAAGCCCTCGTATCCACGTTTGACGCCTATACACTCAACATCGTTAAACATACATGTACGGGCTACGGCTCGTACAGCGGCGTTCATACCCGGTGAATCTCCGCCGCTGGTCAATACGGCAATACGGTTCATAAAACCTCTCTCCTTTTCGTCTATATTTTAAAATTTTAAATTTTTAAATTTTATTGCGCCTGCAGCTCGTCTATACGTGCGTTAATGTCTTTAAGCTCTTTATTAACCGCGTCAAGTTTGCTCTGCAAGTCTGATCTGTCTTTAGCTAATTTGTCAGTGCGTTTTAATAATCTGTCGATCTCAAGTCTGTTAGCTGCCTTGCCTGATTTTAATTTCTCCGGCTGGTCTTTCGTGATGTCCCAAATCCAAACGACGTCACTGCCGCGTGACATAGCCTGACCGATTGAGCTGTCTAAAATAAGTCTAATTTGCTTAACGCCCTGCAATAAATCTTTGCCGGTCTCGGGATCATAGCGCGGGAAGTAAACCATGCCGTCGCGCTGTCCGCTGATCTTAAAATTAAATCTATGATCATAGTCAGACGGCTTATATTTTTTCTTGCCGATCAAGAGCGAGATGTGAGCGTCGAAAGGCTGTGCGTACATCGGCACGCCTACTACGTTAAAATCAATATGAAATGCTATAGACTCGTTTAAATTTAAAGTTTTGAATAAAGTATATTTATAATTTTCGAGCTCGTCGGCGGTCCACATGTTCTTTTCCGCCTCGGCATTAACAAGCTCTTGCACATATTCAGCCGCGTAGTAAGTTGTCTTGATGTCTAATTGCTGGTCGCCGTCTCTGTCCGCAAAATGATTTTCGCGAACCCATTTGCGCATCTCTTTCGTGTCCTTTGCCGTTCGATTAGGCGCGCCTCCATCCGCCGCAAAAGCTGCGCTGATAAATAGCATTAAAAGCATTAACGCGCTTACACAAATTTTATTTAATTTCAAATTTGATTTACTCCTTTCTGAAATTTAATTTAATTTAAGTTCAAGATGTTTATTATTTTTTCATGAAGTTTATTATACAACACAATTTAATTAAATTAAGCGTTATTATATTAAATAAATTTTAATTTAATTTTAAATTTTAATTTAGTTTAAGTTTAACTGGAGTGAAAATTTTTTTAACATGAGCGAAACTTTGCAGAGTATTATATTAGGTCTTGTGCAAGGGCTGTGTGAATTTTTGCCCGTCAGCAGCTCGGGGCATCTTGCCTTATTGCAGAAATATTTTAATTTTAACGCAAACAATGCGCTTGCCTTTGATTTATTATTACACTGCGCGACTGTCTTGGTCGTGATTATATTTTTCCGGCGCGAAATTTTTAAATTAATTATACACTGGCTGGGCGGACTTTTCTCGAGCAACGAACGCGAACGGGGCGAATGGCTTTACGGCTGGTATATTATCGCCGCGACTTTATTGACTGGAATTATCGGCTTATCTTTAAAAAATTTTGTTGAGCAGGCTATGACCTCGCCGCTATATGTCGGAGGCGGTTTATTATTAACGGCCGGCTTAATCGCGCTTGTGCCTTTAATGTCGGAGCATAAGGGCTTATTAACTTTTAAAGCGGCAATTTTAATTGGAATAGTGCAAGGCTTCGCAGTCTTTCCCGGGCTGTCGCGCTCCGGCTCAACTATCGCTGC
>JAFSNU010000124.1 GCA_017447325.1 Synergistaceae bacterium
ATAATCGGATAAAACAATACGTCAATAAATCCCGTTAATAATAAAATTAACAAAATTATCGTGCCGCGCTGCTCGAGCCAGTAATAATAATATTTATATTTATACGGCAGAAACGCCTCTAGCACACGCGAACCGTCCAAAGGCGGAATAGGAATTAAATTAAAGGCCGCAAGTCCCATATTAATATTTACCATTTGACGCAGAACTATAATTCCGTTTACGCCCGTCAAGTTATACCAGCTCTCGCCGAAATATTTAAAAAATAATACAGTCAGGACAGCCGTCAAAACATTTCCAGCGACGCCGGCAAGCGATACGATAATTAAATCGCGCACGGGATGTTTGAAGTAACGCGTGTTAATCGGCACCGGCTTTGCCCAGCCGAAGCCCACAAATAATAACATTAAAGTTCCGACTAAGTCAAAATGAGCGAGCGGATTTAATGACAATCTGCCCGAACGCTCAGCCGTCGGGTCGCCGACGAACTTCGCCGCCAGCCCGTGACAAAATTCATGAAACGATAACGCCCATAACAAGGCCGGTATCGTCAGCAATAACATCTTAGGATCTCGTAATAATCTCATGTTAATTAATTAAATTAAATTTTAAATTAAATTGCCCGCGCCTCGAGCTTTAATTTAAAGCATAAAGCACGGGCTAAAAATTATTTATTATTTATCTAAATATATTAACTACAAACAACGCGCTTGACTTGGCCGCGCCCTTTAGCAGTCCAAACCGCCGCTTCCACTTCTTCCGAGCCTCGAGCCTTTCGCCCAAGTCCCGAGCTCCGACGCCATAGACAAGCCATAATATCAAGCCTGATACTAACATTATAAACACGGTCGAAGCGCAGCGCCGGCCCGACGCGTTAATATTATAGCCCTCGCGCCCTTCTTCCATCGTCATGTTCTGAATGATCATCGCGTAGGTCTTGCCGTATGACGACTGGAACGTCGCGCCCATGTCGTACTCCGTGAATAACGCGTTGAAATTTAACGCGAAGACCGCAAGCACGCTCGGCAATATAATCGGCAGTTTAACTTTCAAGAACGTATAGACCTGCGACGCTCCCAAATTTCTCGCCGCGTCGTCTAACTCGTCGTCTATCGCGTAAAACGCCGCTTTAATCATTCGCAAGGCAAACGGCAGTTTTACAACTATATACGCCATTATAATTAAAAATCTAACGTTTTCACGCCAGTATAAATTATTTCCGAACACATACCAGACGTTTTTATTAAAGAAAATTCTGAACGAATAGCAAATTAAAATAGTCGGCAATAGCCACGGGAATAATAGACAGCTCTCTGTAACTACAGCACGCATTTTATTTCGATGCTTGAATATATAGCTCACGGCTATTACAACTATCACGCAGGCTACAGCAGCAGCGACAGCCGACATTATAAACGAAAGTCTAATTCCGCCGACAGCGTCCTCGTTAGAGAATACGCCCGATATCGAACCGGCGCGGGTTCTTAATCTGCCGCGCGAAGTCATGTATTCATAGTCCTGCGATCCGAAATAATTTACAAGCGTCCAGTCTTTTACATTAAGCATCTTAGACCTTATGGCCGGATAATTCTGGAACGAGAATAAAATTATCATCACGACCGGCGTCATATAAATTATAAATAATATATACGCGTAAATATGCGCCAAAATATTTGCAGTTTTATTATGAATTTTCTGCTTAACTAACTTTGCTTTAGTTTTGGAAACAGAAAGATAATGTCCCTTGCGCTCGTAATAATTTAATATGCTCAATAAAATTATCGTGAACATCGCAAGTATCACGCTGAGCAACGCCGCTCTTGCCTGAGGGAACGCCTCGTCAGCCACGGACGAGCCTGCCAGTCTTACTATCTCCGGATTAATCGAGTTATAACCTAAAAGCGTCGGAGCGGACATCGCGCACAAGCCCGTAATAAATATCATGACAGTCAACGAAAATAAAGTCGGCAATAAAGTCGGCATGACGACGCTGAACAAAACTCTGAACGGACTTGCGCCCATGTTCCGCGCGGCCTCGACAGTGTTATAATCTATTCCCCTGATCGCGTTGCGCAAAAATAAAGCATGATTAGACGTG
>JAFSNU010000125.1 GCA_017447325.1 Synergistaceae bacterium
GCCGGCCTTTTGTCGGACGCGCGGGGCAGTTGTTAGACAGGATTTTAAGTGCTGTTAAAATCAATAGGCAAGAGACTTATATTGCAAATGTTGTTAAATGCCGCCCGCCGGAAAATCGCACGCCGCTTCAGAGCGAGATGTTAGCTTGCGGAGAATTTTTAGAGGCGCAAATAGCTTTAGTCAAGCCGAAAATTTTAGTCGCGTTAGGCAACACGCCGCTAAAATTTTTCTTGAGAGTAAACGGCGGGATTACTAAATTTCGCGGGCAATGGCAAACATGGCGCGGCATTCCGTTATTGCCGATGTTTCATCCAAGCTATTTACTGCGAGAAGAATCGCGTGCGGTAGGCAGCCCTAAAGAATTAACATGGCGCGATATTAAAAATTTAAAATCAAGACTTGATAATTTAAATTAAATAAATTTAAAATTGCTCAGGCTTTTATAAATTAAAATTAAAGGCTTGAGCAAATTTTTATAAATTTTAATTTATAATATAAAAATGAATTTAAATTTAAAAGAAATTGTGAAAGCGGGCGAATGCTTTTGAACGAGACTAAAAACGGTCTTGAGAATATAAATGAAAATAATAATGAAAAGAAAGTGCCTAAGCATTTGGCAATAATTCTTGACGGCAACGGACGCTGGGCAAAGAAGCGCGGGCTGCCCAGGCTTATGGGACACAGAGCGGGACTGCGCAAGCTCGAGGAGATGGTCAGGCTTGTCAAGCGCGAGGGCATTAGATATTTCTCTGTGTATGCGTTCTCGACTGAGAACTGGAACAGGCCGTCAATGGAAGTTCAAGGCTTGATGAGCTTGTTTAAATTTTATATTAAGCATAAGGTCAAAGAAGTCAAGGCCGAGGGCGCGAGGATTAGATTTGCCGGCCGCAAGGACAAAATTCCTGAAGAATTATTAGGCATGATGCAGTGGGCTGAAGATGAGACTAAAGACGAGAATATTTTAGATTTTATTTTGTGCATAAATTACGGCGGACGCGCTGAAGTCTTGGACGCGATAAATAAACTGCGTCATGATAAAACTATAGATTTAAATCAAGATATTACAGAACAGGACTTAAGAAAATATTTTTATTTGCCGGACGTGCCCGATCCTGATTTGATAATCAGAACGAGCGGAGAATTACGGATGAGCAATTTCTGGATGTGGGAGGGCGCGTACAGCGAATTTTATTTCACTGACACATACTGGCCGGATTTTAATTATGATAATTTAAAAGCTGCGCTTGAAGACTACGCGGGACGGGACAGGCGATATGGCGGCCTCAAGAAATAGCAAGTCAAGCGAGCTGCAGCTTAGAACTCTAAGCGGCATTGTAATTATTGCAGGAATAATCGGCGGAATTTATTTAGGCGGCTGGGCTTGGAATATAGTCACGGCTGTATTAAGTTTAATCTCACTTAATGAATATTATAAAATGCTCTCGCGGAGAAAAGAATTTAAATTGTCGCGCGGCATCGGTTATATATGTTCGCTGGCTGTATTATTATCAAGCGCAGAAGGTGTGCGGCCTGTCTCGATAGTCTTGACTTTAAGCTTAAGCACTTACGCAATTTTCATGATCGAGATGATGCGGCGTCAGTCTCACGGAGTAAGCTTCGCAATTCAAAACGTCGGCGGTACTATGTCGGGCGTATTATTTATAGTAGTGCCTTGGACTTGTATTTTATTATTACGCGCATTTCCAACGGGAACTTTAATTTTAGTAATGTTATTTATGTGTACTTGGGCCTGCGACGTCATGGCGTATATAACCGGCAAACGCTGGGGCAATTCTTTATTGTGCGAAAATATCAGCCCGGGCAAAACGTGGGAGGGCTTTATCGGCGGAGCAATGGGAAGTATTTTGATGAGCGCGGTGTTAATTTATGTTTTAGAGCAGCCGCCTTATCCGTTGTTTATAATCGGAATTATCTGCGGCACTGCCGGACAGTTCGGAGATCTTGCAGAGTCTATAGTGAAGCGCGAGATGAACGTTAAAGATTCCGGAAATTTAATCCCTGGTCACGGCGGAGTGTTGGACAGGTTCGACAGCATTTTAATTAATGGCTTATTAACTTATTTAATGTTCGGCGCATTAATGTAAATTTAATTTTAAAAATTTTAAATTATGAATAATAAAATAAAAGTTGCGGTTATCGGCGCGACCGGCAGCGTCGGAAGTTCTGTAATGAGCGTATGCAGGTCGCATAAAGACAAAATTGAAGTGCGCGGCCTTGCGGCGTATCATAATTCTAAAAAATTTAAAGATTTAATAGACGAGTTCAAGCCTGAATTATTTTTTAATTATCAAGAGCATGGATTACAAGGCTTATATAATTTAGCAGAAGACGAGCAGGTCGATAATATTATATTTGCGTCGTCGGGGACTGAAGCGATACCGGCCTTGCAGCGCGCGGCTAAGTTAAATAAAAATATTTCGCTTGCAAATAAAGAGAGCATAGTTGTCGCTGGCGAGTGGGTCATGCCGTTAATCACGCGCAAAGATCAGTTAAGGCCTTTGGACAGCGAGCATAACGCTATATGGCAGTGTTTACACGGCGAGGATTTAAATTTAAATATTATTAAATCTATATATTTGACGGCTTCGGGCGGGCCGTTCAGAAAATTTTCGAGTAAAGAATTAGAGAGCGTTACGCCGGAGATGGCGTTAAAGCATCCCGTCTGGGACATGGGAGCTAAAATCACTATTGACAGTGCGACTTTAGTTAATAAAGGCATTGAGTTAATCGAGGCAATGTATTTATTTAAATTAAAGCCTGAGCAGGTGAACGCGTTAATATCGCCCGGGTCTTTTGTGCATGGCTTAATAGAATTTACCGACGGCAGCGTTAAGATGCTTGCCGCTGAGCCGGACATGCGGCTTCCGGCGGAGAACTGCATATTCTGGCCTGAAAGATTTTTCCCGGCGAATGACTTTAAAGCGCCTAATTTTTTAAATAAAAATATAATATTCGAAGAGCCTGATTTAAATAAATTTCCGGCTATGAAGCTTGCGCGTTACGCGATGAAAAATAAAGGCGTGTATCCGGCTCTGTTAGTCGGAGCGGACGAGGCGGCAGTTACAAGATTTTTAAATCATGAAATTAAATTTAATGATATTGCATTAATAATAGAAGAAGTTTTTGCAAAATGCAGCTTGAGCGATCCGAAAAGTTTGGACGAAGCGTTGAATATACTCGACTGGGCGAGAGAATTTGCAAGTAAATTACAAGTAAATTAAATAAAATAAATTTATAATTAACACGTTTTAATTATTTTGGAGGTTAAGAATTATTTTGGAACATGAGTATTCGATTTTAGTCGGCGAGACGCCGCTTGTATTTAGGACGGGGAAAGTAGCGAAGCAGGCGAATGGCGCGGTTATTGCTTATCATGGGGACACGGCGATATTAAGCACGGCATGTTTTAGTGAGACGGCGCGGACGGGAATTGACTTCTTCCCGCTGGTGGTTGACTTTGAGGAACGTTATTACGCGGCAGGAAAAATCCCGGGCGGATTTATTAAGCGCGAGGGCAAGCCGTCTGACTCGGCAATTTTAGGCGCGAGAGTTGCGGACAGGTCTATTAGATCTTTATTTGATGATAACATGCGCAACGAAGTTCACGTTGTCAATACTGTTCTGGCAGTAGATCAAGTTTATCCGCCTAATGTTTTAGGAATTAACGGAGCGTCGGCTGCTCTTGCGATTTCAGGCATTCCATGGGGCGGCCCGGTCGGAGCGGTGAGGATTGGATTAATCGGCGAGAAATTAATAGTTAATACGACGGAGACGCAGATTCGCGATTCGTTCTTAAATTTAGTTGTCGCTGGTCATGACGACGGTATTACAATGGTCGAGTCGGGCTCGTACGAAGTGACTGAAGATGTTTTAGTTGACGCGTTAGAGCTTGCGCATTCTGAGATTAAA
>JAFSNU010000126.1 GCA_017447325.1 Synergistaceae bacterium
CAAAATCTAATCTCGCTTGCCACGAGCTGCGTCTCGTAAATATTATTACCACTGTTATCGGTACGTTTGTTTTGCCGAGCTTTGCCCTCGACGTAAATCTGCGAGCCTTTAACGCAGTACTGACTTATCAGCTCCGCCGTCTTGCCGAACGCAACAAATGGGATAAAATCCGCCGCATCGTCATAGCCGCCGCTTGCATTCCTGACTTGATAATTACTCGCGAGCGTGAAATATAAATAACTTACGCTGCTTGAATGCTTGAGCTCCGGATCACGCACGACTGTGCCTAAAACTTGAACGCGATTTAATCCTCTTGATGCCATGATTAATCAGCCTCCTGCGGCAGCTCGTCAAGCATAATAAAATTAGTTACGCCTCTCCTTATAGCAGCTCTGATAAGCGGGTCGTCTTTTGCATATTCCAATAACTCTTTATCTTCAGGATTAAGATTTTTCACTAATATTTTTGACATGATTAATTAACCTCCGTTAAATTGCAAGCTCTAAATCTTGAGCCTGTTTTAAGAATAACTGCACGAAATAAATCTGGCCCCTTGCCCGTGACTTTCGGTGTGCGTGTTATGCGTATTGAGCCGTCGGAATTATTTATAGTGCGCTCTTTAATTTCGAAAAATCCGCGCTCCATTCCCTTTTGGCTCGGCATGTTGTAGCTTGTGCCTTTGCGCGATATTAACCAGCCGTTACTGCGTAAAAACTCAAACAATTTATTTTGTCCTATATTAACTCCATTTTGTTTAATCAGCTTGGCCAAGTCGCCTATCAAAATAGAAGTTTCGCTCGCGGCAACCGAGTCGGCAAATAAAACTTTCGGCGCGTCCAACTCAGCTTTTGCTTCAAGCTCTATGCGCTTCTCGCGCTCAGCCTTGAAAGCTTTTAAAGTCTCGATAAACACGTCAGGATTATTTAAAATATCTTCGACCTTGGCCGGTGTCGCGTACATGCCCGTCTTGCGTATCGACGGCAGGACTTCAGATGTAACCCATTTTCTAAACTTCTTAGCTTCGGGCTTGTTGCTTCGCATGATTAAAGTATAAAGCCCGGACTCGGAGACAATAGTCATATCTTGCATCCCGCCAGGGGTGTCCATTTTTTGGACTCCCTTTTCATCTTCGTCAAGATGAGTAGTTAAAGCTTGTCTGTAATTTCCAAACTCTAAAATCTCGCACACGTCTTTCGCGACGAACCACGGCTGGTCGTCTTTCATAATCACGCGGACGGCGTTTTCGTTAAAGTCGAATACTTGTAATGCGTTAGTCATGATTATCTACCTTTCTTCTGCATAATTTTATTTATCGCGCTTGCTTCGAATATTGCCCGTACTTTTTCAAAAATAACGTCGGCTCTATGGTCATCAAAAAATTCCGCCCAAAGATTTGTATAAAAAATTTTTTGGGGCGGCGGCGGAAAAGTAATTAGAAATGTGGAATGAGGAATTAAATTTCGTAATCATTCCTAATTCCTAACTCCTAATTCCTAATTCCTAATTGTTTTTCCGAACTCTCAACGCTTGAAGCATTTTATCAAATCGGCAGGGGCAATGCAATTTTAATTTTGTTTATGCTATAATTAGCCGCCCGACATTTAAACAACTTTGGAGGAAAATTTTTATGTATG
>JAFSNU010000127.1 GCA_017447325.1 Synergistaceae bacterium
CCGGGCGATGTTCTGGTTATATTTAATAATAACTCGCAGTCGGGCAGCGCGGTCACAGCCTCGAGCTTGAAAGCAAGCGGCGAACATTTTAATCAAGTCAGTTATGCGGCGGCTCAGATGAACGCAAAAGTTTCTAAAGTTTACGACGCAATTTCAGAGTCGCAAAATAATATTGCCGTATTGCTTCACTCTGATACTAAGAGCGAGCAGGAATTATTGAAAGAAGTTTTAGCGCGTCCGGACGTTAAAGGCGCGAGCTTGAATTATATTGCGCAGCCTTTAGCAAGTCCTAACGACAAATATTATGTTGACGGCAGCATGTGGGGAATGGACGCGATTAAAGCCAACAAGCTCTGGGAGCAGGGCTATACCGGCAGCGATAGTATTTACGTTGCAGTTATCGACACGGGTTTATATGCGAGCTCAGGGACTTTGCATGAGGACTTAAGCGCGAATATCGACACTGAACACAGCGGCGGCTTTGATATTTACGGCAATTTTACAGCAGGCGAGGCCGGCTTTACAGACAAGTCCAAAGGCACGTACGCATACGGACACGGCACGCATGTTTCAGGGACTATAGGCGCAGTTGGCAATAATAGTATCGGCGTTGTCGGCGTGAACTGGAACGTTAAAATTATAATGCTTAACGCTTATGTCACTGACGGCAAAGAATGGGGCTTCCCTGACAGCTTGACTGTCGCGGCTCTTAACGAGATCGTGAGATTAAAGAAGAGCGGCGTTAATATTGCGGCTCTTAACATGTCGCTCGGCGGCTACGGCAACGACGCTCCGTCTGATATAAGCAACTCGAAAAATCCTTACTGGGCGGCGTTAAAGGCACTGAGCGATGCAGATATAGCCGTATGTCTTGCGGCGGGCAACGAGAACATAAGAGTCGGCTATCCCGCGCCGTTCGACGATATAAGCGGCAATGATGCTTTCAAAAAGGGCGATTACTGTTATCCGGCTTCGTTCTTAAATATTCCCAATAAAATAGTTGTAGCTGCTGCAAGCCAGGACCTGACGGGCAAGATTATTCGCTCGGCAAGTGCGTTGGGCAATTACGAGGCCGGTTCTAATTACGGTGATAAAGTAGATATAACTGCGCCAGGCTCTTGCATCGCAAGCACTGTGCCTAATGACTATACTTTTTACGGCGAATCAGAAGTTGTAGAAACGGGCGTTAATAATTACGCGTCATGGCCCGGTACGTCAATGGCGACGCCTCATGTTGCAGGAGCTGTCGCGTTATTAAAATCTATTTATACTAATGCAACTTCAAGCCCAACTGCAAGCCAGATTAGACAAGCGTTATTAGAGGGCGCAGACAGCACTTACTGCGCTAATGACGCAAACGACGAGAGCTATTATATGGCCGGTTCTGAGTACTTTACGCGTGACGTAACGTCTAAATACGGCTTTATGGATTTAGAAAATGCTCTGGCTAAATTAGCAGATATTATGGAGAAAGGCAACGACGATTCAGACTCTGACAACCCGACAAGCTCTCACGGCTCAAGCTCCGGATGCGACGCTGGATTTTTAGGCTTAGGCGCGTTAATAATTTTAGCTTATGCTTTAAAGCGTAAAGCTTAAAGTTTAATTTAAAATTTAATAATTAAAGGCGAGCCTCGCAGAGTTTAATGCGGCGGCTCGCTTATTTTATTTTGATTATAATATATAATAAATTTAAATTTAATTTACAAGTCAGGAGTGAAAATTATTATGAAATTAAAATTTTTATGCTTGAGCATGATTTTAATTGCTGCTAATCTTGCTTCAGCGGCAGAGACAGTCCCTGGCGATGTGTTGGTTATATTTAATAATAACTCGCAGAGCAAGGTCAGCGCGTCAAGTCTTAAAGCTTCCGGCGTGCATTTTAATCAAGTCAGCTATGCGGCGGCGCAGGTGAGCGCGAGAGTTGATAAAATTTACGACGCGATTTCTAAATCAGGAAATGACATTGCGGCATTAATTCACTCGGATACTAAAAGCGAGCATGAACTGCTGAAAGAAGTTTTAGCGAGGCCTGACGTTAAAGGCGCGAGCTTGAATTATATTGAAAAGCCGTTCGCAAGTCCTAATGACAAGTATTATTTAGCTGGAAATTTATGGGGCATGGACGCGATTAAGGCAAATAAGCTTTGGGCGCAGGGCTATACGGGCAGCGAAGAAGTTTACGCGGCAGTGATAGACACTGGCTTATATATGCACGAAGATTTAAGCGGCAATATCGACACGGCTAACAGCTTCGGCTTTGACTATAAATATTATAATGATTATAGTCTTGTCAAAGGCGAGGCCGGCTTTAAAGATAAATCTATTGAAGACGGAGACGAGGCTTACGGCCACGGCACGCATGTATCAGGAACTATCGGCGCGGTCGGCAATAATAATATAGGCGTAGTCGGCGTGAACTGGAAGACTAAAATTATAATGGGCAACGCTTATGTTAAGGTTAACAAGGTTTGGGGATTTCCCAACAGCTTGACTATAGCTGCGCTGAACGAGATAGCGAGATTAAAGAACAGCGGCGTTAATATTGCGGCTCTTAATATGTCTTTGGGCGGATATAACTCGTCTAAGCCTGAAAGCATAAGCAACTCAGGTGATTTATACTGGAGAGCGTTAAAGGCAGTTAGCGACGCCGGAGTATTAATCTGCGCTGCGGCCGGCAATCATAACACTCGAGTCGGCTATCCCGCGCCTTACGATGAACCTAATGGATTCTTTAAACAGGGCGAGTATATTTATCCGGCTTCGTATTTAAATATTGAAAATATGATAGTTGTCGCGGCGGCAAGTCAGGACATAAACGGCGAATTTATCCGCTCGTCGAACGCGGTAGGCGTTTACGAGGCGAACTCTAATTACGGCGATAAAGTCGATATAACAGCTCCGGGATCTTGCATCGCAAGCACTACGCCTGATGATTACACGTTGTTGAGCGGCGTTGAGGCTCTTGAATACGGCGTTAATAATTATGCCTCATGGTGCGGAACGTCAATGGCTGCTCCTCATGTCACGGGCGCGGCAGTTTTATTAAAGTCTATTTATCCTAAGGCAACGGCAAGCCAGATTAAACAGGCTTTGTTAGACGGAGCAAATGCAAATTACTGTGCGAACGACGCAAGCAACACGCAATATTATATTTATAAGCAGCAAGTCCATGACGTGACGTCTAAGCACGGATTTTTGGATTTGGAAAAAGCTTTGGCGAAATTAGATCCGCCCATGGAACGCAACGGCGGAGCTGACGAGCCGGTTTTAAATTCAAACGGCACTTACTCGCTGCCTAAGGATATTAGACCGGACTGGGCTGCTGACATGAACATTGAAGATTTTTATAATGCTTTAGCTGCAAGAACTTTTACGGCTGGAGTGCTTGAAGATGCGCAATTAAAATATGACGCGCATAATCCTGTTAAAATTAAATTAACTGAACCGCTGCCGGAGATGTCTTATATATACGTCATGATGACTCCGGCGGCTGTGAATAATAATATTCAAGCATCGTCGGCCAAAGCTGTTAACGCGGTAATGATGACGTCAGGCGATATAATCGAGATCAAGCCCGGCAATTTATATAATCCAAGCAAGACTTCACAGATTGTTGAAATCGACGACGGCCTTTATGATATAAAAGTCACTGCGGCGGGAACGAGCGCGGGTGATGTAAGCGTTCCTGCTCTCTCTGCGTCAAATTTGCAGTTCGGCGACTATGAAATTGATGACGGCGGCGAGAGTGACGATCAATATGATATTATTGATGACGATGAAGATAATGTTATTGATGATGATGTTATTAATGATGATGATAATTATTATGACGACGATATTATCGGCGATGACGACGGCAGCAAAGATGACGAAATTTTCGATGACGATTATGATTATTATGATGATGATTACAAGCCGAGGAGTAAGTCAAGCTCAAGCAGCTGCAGCTCGTTAAACTTTGGAATTTTCGGCTTAGGCGCTTTAATTTATGCGTTAAAGAAGCGTAAAGCTTAAAGCTAATTAAATATTTAAGCTTTAAAATTTAATCAGCCTGTTATAAATATAATTTAACGGGCTGATTTTAATTTACTCCAGCAATACTATATAAGCGGCGAATTTCTTTAAGCAGATAAGCGAGATTGTCTTAAACGTCAAGCCTGTCAAGCCTTTAGGACTTGAATAATTTACGCGGCGATGCGGAGGCTTAAACTTCAGTGCTGTTTAAATTACTCAAAATATCTCTAAGCTCGCAGGGCAAGGGCAGGCAAAATTTCATAAATTGATTTGTGACAGGATGATTAAACTCTAAACGCCACGAGTGCAAGAAAATTCTATTATTTAATAAAGTCTCATGCTTGGGCGCGCCGTATAAAGCATCAGCATATAACGCATGGCCTAATGCCGAGAGATGAACGCGTATCTGATGAGTTCTCCCAGTGAACAGCGAGCAGATTATTAAACTAAATTTATTATTATAATTTTTAATTACTTCATAGCCTGTAAGCGCAGCTTTGCCGCCGTGCGTCTCATCGATTACGGCCATCTTTAATTTATTGTCAGGATCGCGGCCTATCGCGCCGGACAAAATTCCCGTTCGCTTAACCGGCACGCCGTGAGCTAACGCCAAATATTTTTTAGTTATAGCTCTTGCCTGAAATTTTTTCTGCAAAATTTCATAAGCCTCTTGAGTCCGCGCCGTGACCATAAGGCCCGAAGTCACAGCGTCGAGCCTGTGAACTATGCCAGGTCTTAATTTATTGCGTAATAATCTCATGTCAGGATATTTATATAATAAGCCGTGAGCTAAAGTTTTATGCCAGTTGCCGTGTCCCGGGTGCGTCACAAGTCCCGCCGGCTTATTTAATACTATTATATCTTTGTCTTCATAAATTACTTCAAATTTAACTTCTTCGGGCTCGATCTCAAAATTATTTTCAGGCTCGGGCAAAGTAATTTTATAAATATTATTTAATATAACTTTCTGCGAAGATTTTTTGATGTTCTCAGCGCAGCCGGACTTGATTAATTTCTGCGCGTAGGCTCTCGTCACGCCCAAGCTCTTAGCTATAAAGACGTCAGCGCGTAAATTATCTAAATCTAAATTATCGCAGGTTAATTCTATAGTATCTTGCTGAGTGACAGAACACCCCTCCGGCCTTTCAGGCCACCTCCCCTTACAAGGGAGGCAAGAACTCGTCGCCCCTGTGAGGTTGAGAGAGTACGGGCATGTAGGTGAAGCATTGACGGAATTATATTCGCTCATAATAAATTCTCGTACAGCGTGTCTAGCAAGTCCAAATTTTGAGAGACCCAGACTATCAGCGACAATAAAACTACGCATAAAATAAACGTCCGTTCTCCGGCGCTTGTCTTGCCAATCTCTTTTGACATATGAAACACATGCATTCCGACGCTGCGTTTCCATGGCAAAAACAAAGGCACCGTTCCGCACCAAGAGTCTTCAACTATGTGCAAAACGCAGCCCATGAACCAGAAGCCCGCGCACGCCCAGACGTCCCTGTACGCGCTGTGTCCGCCGTCGATTAAGCTTGATAGTTTAGGAATAATCCAGCCGGATCTATAAAAGCATGTCACAGCAAGAGCAAGCCAAGGCACAAACCAGTGCGTCCAACGTCTGTGCCAGCGATTGCGCCGCTTGCCGAATAAAGTATATTCAACCGAGTCAGGAAACGCCGCCGCAAGATAACTCATTCCCGCGGCCAAGAGCGAACCCGTCGCGCCCGCAACAAATGCAAATGTCGTTATTCTATGTCCTCGTCCCGTCATTTAATTTATAAGCTCCTTTAAATTCTTTAAAATTATTATAAGCATAAATAAGCCGGCATTAGCAATAACGATGCTCGCTCCAGCCGGAAGATTATAATTAAACGATATAAATATTCCCGCGAAAAAGCTTATTAACGCAATTAACGCCGAGATTAAAATAATAGCTTTAAAGCTTGAAGCTAATTTGCGGGCAGTCATCGCCGGAAATATTATCAAGCTTGAAATTAATAATGCGCCCATAATTCGCATTCCTGTTAATATAACTAAAGCCGTCATAAGCGAGATTAAAGCCTGATAAAAATTTACATTCAAGCCCAAAGACTTAGCATAGTCCTCGTTGTAAGTCATGATAAATATTCTATTAAAAAATATTATGAAATTTAAAATTATAAAAACAGATAATAAAGCCGAGAGCATAACGTCCTGATTATCGAGTGCAAGAATAGAACCGAACATGTAAGCGTACACGCTCGAGTTAAAGCCTGAGCTTAAAGCTGTAATAATTACGCCTAATGCTAAAGCAAACGACGACACGGCGGCTATCGCAATATCTCCGCCGATCCTGCGCTTGATGCTCACAAATAAAATTAAGAACGCCGCGAGTATAACAATAGGCGCAGCGAATAATAAAGGCGGCAAGGCTAAAGCATTAGCAGCCGAACACGACGCAAACGCAATTTCAGAAAGCCCGTGCCCGATCAGCGCATAACGCTTTAAAATTAATATAACTCCAAGCACAGCAGCGCACGCCGCAATTAAACTTCCCGCAATCAACGCGCGTATCACAAAGTCATAGCTCAAAAATTCCAAGAAATTATTTAACATAATTTAATAACTTTATCAGGCTTTAAAATTAAATCTTGCTGCTCGTCATGCGTGACCATTAATATTCCGGTCTTTAAATTTAATCTTAAATCATTTAGATAATCATAAAATATTTCGCGCCCTTGAGCGTCAAGTCCAGCGCACGGCTCGTCAAGCAGCAATAAATCCGGCTCAGAACAAAAAGCCCGCGCTAATAAAACCCGCCGCACCTGTCCGCCGGATAATTTCGACAAATTATTATTTATATTATTAATTTTAAATCTCGCCATTGCGTAACTTGCGGCCTGCTTGTCCTGAAAATTATAAAATAATTTATAAGGCCTTTGACGTCCCATTAAAACTATCTCGCGTATTGACGCCGGAAAATTAAACTCCGTCCGTTCGGCTTCGGCCTGCGGCACATACGCAAGCTTTAAATCTTTATTAATTATAATCTCGCCGGATAAAATTTTTGCAAGGCCTAAAATCCCGCGCAGCAAAGTACTCTTGCCCGAGCCGTTCGCTCCGGTTATAAATATTAATTCGCCGCGCTCAAGCTCAAACGATATAATATTATTAATATACTCAAGACTTAAATTTTTAACGCTAAGCAAGCTCATTTAAATTATATATAGCTTAATCTAAAAAATTTTAACGCACAGCGAGCTTTATATTTTCAAGATTATTACGCATGATTTCATAAAAACTTAATTTATCTTCAAAATCTTTCAGGCTGATATTATGCGCGCTGTTTAACAGCAATAATTCTGCGCCGGTCTGCGAGGCTATAGACTTTGCTATCACGTCAGACTCTAAAGCGTCATAAAATATATATTTAATATTATTTTCTTTAACAAATTTAATCACGCCTGCGATCTGCGCAAAGCCTGGCTCGCTCTCTCCGTCATAAGCCGAAATATAATTAAAATTTTTATAACGCTCAAAGAAATATCTATAAGCAAACGGCCCGCCTATCGCCAAAACTTTATTATTAATTAAACTCTCAAAATTTTTATCAAGCTCAAGCAATTTATTTATATAATTATCAGCATTTAATTTATAGCTCTCAGCATTATTAAAATCTTTAACGCAAAGAGCGTTCAAAATATTTCCGCACATCTTCGCAGCGTTTAATAAATCAAGCCAAACGTGCGGGTCATTATTAATTAATTTAATATTCTGCGACGCGTCAACAATTAAAATATTTTTATTTAACACAGCCGAAATTTTTTCCGCCCAGCTCTCCATGTTTAAGCCGGAAAATATAAATATATCAGCTTGATTTAAATTCTTAATATCGCGCGGAGAAGGCTCGAAGTCGTGAGGCTCAGTCCCGGGCTTGATTAATAATTCAACATCTGCATTACCGCCGGCAATATTCAACGCTAAATCATAGACCGGGTACATGCTGCAAATTATCTTTAATCTCTCAGCATATGCAATATTTAAATTTAAAATTAAAATTATTAAACTAACCGCGAAACTTTTTACTATTATTTTTAGCTTTAGCCTTGCCGTCATGTTTAACCCTTCCTTTATTATTAATCGCAGGATAAAATCCCCAGCGTTCAAGAGCGGCGTGTTCATGCTCAAGTTTTGCCAAAGCAACCGGCATTAGCTCAGCTGTAACATAGCCGTCGTTAATTCTAATCGCTCCGATCTCGCTGCGTTCAACGTTAAGAGACCTGCACAGCGCGTTCAACACTCGCCCGACCTGCGCGTTATTATTATTCAAGCTATTTAATTTAACTATAACGCCCTTCGGCCTCGCCTGTTTCTTATTAACAGCCTGATTAATTTTAGACGTTCCGGACTTTCTGCTTCGTCTCTCGCGCTCTTTGTCAAGCTCTCTATTTAAACTATAGCCTTTAGAACTTTTAGCTATTAAATACGAAAGCAATTTTGCAACTAAAATTTTCGGCTCGGCTCTCGACAATAATTCATCAGCCCACTCTAAACATTCTTTAAAATTATCGTCAACCGGTGCTGATAATAAATTCTGCTCCGTTATATCGCGCTGCACGGCGTGTATGCTGTGTATGTCAGGCACGTCAAGCCATTCGACTTTCATCTTAGTCTCTCTTAACATCGCTTTAAACTTTCCGGCCTCGACCGGCGAGAGCAAAATTAAATTAATTCCCTCGTTGCCGGCGCGTCCCGTGCGTCCGCTTCTGTGAACAAACGTCTCTTTGTCATCAGGAAGGCCAAGCTGAATTACATGCGACACGCCCTCAACGTCAAGGCCTCG
>JAFSNU010000128.1 GCA_017447325.1 Synergistaceae bacterium
GGGAAGAGCGTGACTGTACCAGCTAACTACGCATCGGCGCGAAAAAATCTTGAGAAGTTTTTTGCTTTAAGCCCGGCAGCGATTGATCTTTGCGAGTTCATGTATCTTATGCAAACGAACTCAAAATTGAGAGAATATTTTGATATATCCCTTAAAATATGGGATAGGGATAAAAAAGATATTCTAGCTTATATTCTCGATATGAACTCCTCAACGCTGGAACTGGAGGCCTCTGAGCTCAACGTATGCGGAATAACTGAACACATGTGCTGGGAATTTTATTCTAATAAGCTCCTCAGCAGTATGGTCATCTCTCTTTGGGAGGCTACGGGTGCTGACAACATCGATAGATTCTTTTACTCGCCGCTGGAAGGCAATATCCTGCCACTCGAGAAATTCCGTGTTTCAGAAGAGGATTTACGTTACGTCAAGGGGCTTTTAACTTCTAAAAGTGATACTCCTGTTCATATTTTACTTTATGGACCTCCAGGCACGGGTAAGACAACTTTTGCCCGTAGTCTTGCACATGACTTAAAAATTAGGGCATGGAATATTAACAGCGGAGAAAACGACGATGATAGGAACCGCCGTGCAGCTCTCATCGCCGGTTTGAATATTGCCTGCAAAAAGACTAACGGCTTCGTCTTAGTGGACGAGGCGGAGCGTTTACTGGACACAAGCTGGCACGGCGGAAGTTTTGAGAAAGACAAAGCATGGTTAAACTCTTTATTGGAAAAACCGAAAAATCATGTTATCTGGATTGTAAATCACGCCAGCCATATAGACTCCGCCGTACTGCGTCGCTTCTCATTCAGTGTTAAATTTAATACACTGAACAAACAGGAACGTCATGACATGTGGGAGGACATCATTGACAGACATAATGCAAAAAAGTATTTTACCGAACCCCAAATAGAAACTCTTGCAGAGAGGCCTAATATATCGGCTGCTGTTATGGAAAAAGCGGTAACTCAGGCAAAAGAACTTGGATACAAGAGCAAGGAATTTTTACCAGCTGTAGAATGTTCTCTGAACGCTTATTCCGCTCTTGTTAGCCCCATAGAAATAACAAGTAGAACAAAAAGAACTAAAAATACAATAAAAACTGAAGCGGCTCAGAATTTTACTCTTGATGGAATTACTGTTGAAGAGTCGATAAGCGACTTGATAGCGCGTTTTCGCCGAGCTGATGAGGTCATGCGAAACGATAAGCGTAAACTTACCGGAGGCTGCGCTTCATTATTATTCTATGGACCTCCTGGTACAGGAAAGACAGCTTTGGCCAGATATATTGCTCAAGAACTGGGGCGTAATTGTATAATTCAGCGAGCCAGCGACCTGCTTAGCTGTTATGTAGGCGACACTGAAAAGAAGATTGCTTCAGCCTTTAGCAGGGTAGAGGAGGAAAATTCCCTGCTTATTATTGACGAAGTAGATTCGTTTTTGTTCTCTCGGAAAATGGCTCAACGTTCCTGGGAGGTTAGCATGGTAAATGAATTTTTAACAAGGCTTGAAGAGTGCCGGTCATTCTGTATCTGCACAACTAATCGTTTTGAGGATCTGAATGATGCAGCGCTTCGAAGGTTTTCCTACAAAGTGGCCTTTAAATATGCCCAGCCATCTCAACTTATGGCTTTATATAACGCGTTGCTCTCGCCGTTGTGCGAAGCTCCTTTGCCTGCGGATCTTGAAAAGGAGCTTAAAAGCTTCTCACATTTGACGCCCGGCGATTTTCGTACTGTATGTACTCAATACGGTTCTCTATTTTCAGATGAGCCATATGTACAACACGATACGTTTATCTCAGCGTTACGAAAGGAAGAGGGCCTAAAATCGGGCTTCCTGAGCCGAACAGCCGGATTTTAATCTGTGTTACTATCACACTTAATTTATTTACTTTTATGAACTTTATATATTTATATATAATATATAAGTGATTATATAAGGCTATAGAGGTCACGGGACAATCAGAGCGGAATATAATAGTCGTGATATACGGCTTTTATATTTCGCCTAAGGTTTATAACAAGGAGTGAGCGGTGAGATTTTTGCTGGAACGCGTGAATATGCGCGGCGAGGTCATGTAAAATGTTTCTATAATAAGCTGGCGATCGCCTAATTATGGAACTTTAACCGTTAATCATGATTAAAAAACAGGAGGAAGAATATTATGAATACTCGGGAAAAATTGATAGCTGTATTTCAGGACACTCAGAAATTTTACGCGGAAAATAAAATCCTTATTGATGCCGTGAAGTATGGAAAGGAATATACCGCGCTTTATGAAACAGATGATTACTCTCCTTTACCGCAGTCGTCCGGAGAGCGAGATGGAGAAATTCAGGTTATTAAAGCCAGAAGTTTTGAGGCGGCCATATCCGCACATAAGAGTTTTCCGCAAAAGAAGATTGCCGTACTTAATTTTGCCAGTGCAACACACCCCGGCGGCGGCGTAAAGCATGGCAGCAGAGCTCAGGAGGAAAGCCTGTGCCGATGCTCGACGTTATTCCCTACTATAGACAGAAAATGGCTTTGGGAGAAATATTATAATGTCAATCGAAGCCGTAATGATTGCCGCTACTCTGATGCCTGTATTTATTCCCCGGGCGTTATCATCTGCAAGACTGATGAATATATCCCAAAGAGAATGGAGCCAGAGGATTTTGTGACGGTTGACGTTATTACCTGCGCGGCGCCAAATCTTAGACATGAACCTCTTAACTGGCGTAACTCTGAGACCGGGAAATTAGTGAGAATGAATCCGGGGCAGCTTTACGATCTGCACGTGAAGAGGGTAAAGCATATTCTGAATGTAGCGGCATCGAACGACGTTGATATTTTAATTCTTGGTGCTTTCGGATGCGGAGCCTTCAAGAACGATCCTTATACTGTCGCGAAAGCCCATCGTACCGCCCTTGATGAGTATAAAAACAAGTTCGACCGAATTTTATTTGCAATTTATTGCCGAGATTATGAAACGGAGAATTTTAAGGCTTTTAGTCAGTTTTTTAGTAAATAGTGCGGATACAGATATAAAACCATTTAAGGAGGAATAATAAATTGAACGAGTCTGGAAATTTTATTGTTATAGGATTAGGTGACATGGGATGCACTGCTTTGAGTTCAATGCTGGAGCATAGCGTTACCGATTTCAAGTTTGTCGCGGTGAATAATCCTGCTAATGGACTTTCTGAGCTTCAAAATAACGTCAAGATATGGAAAGCGGAAATGCTTATTTTCGTTGCCGGAATTGAATATTACGCAGAAAATGGAATTATTCATAATTTTATTCGATCTATTCATGACAACGATATTTTGACGTTAGGGCTTGCCTTTTCCTCTTGCAGTTCACAAGGCGAAGACAACGCCAGAGCATACCTTGACGCGCTTATAACCTTTGATAGTACCGATGGGGCAGTACAATGCGTCCAATGTATAGCAAACCTTCTTTTGACTGAGCGAGGAAATAATATCTTTAATGCTGGAATAATTATTATGGACTTAGCGGACATCAGAGCCGTTCTGTCTAACGCTGGGACTGCTGTATTTGGAACAGGATATGCCAAAGGAGCCGACAGAATGAGACAGGCCGCAAAAAAAGCTATTCAATCCACCTTTATAGCGGATTCTCTAAAAAATTTTAATAGAATTCTTATTAATATCACTGCGGGCAGTGATGCCACTCTCGCAGAGATGATTCCAGCCTTAAAATTTCTCGAAACATTAGCAGCGCCTGACACAAATATTATATGGAATAATGTATTTGCAAAAGAAATTAGGGAAAGCGTTCGAGTGTCAATTATCGCGGCAAAGAAAGATGAGCAAGATAGAGTTTAAGTCATGAGCTTCGAGTGCGAAAATATATTTAAAACTAACAGCGAGGGATCGTAAGAACTCCTACAGTATAACGTTCGTCGAGGCAGTGATACAAGGGGAGACTCCGGCTCTGGTCACAGAATATATTAAGAAATGGGCTGACGTGGACAGCACTGATCGCAGGCGGGGCGTTGTTCTTATCCCCGCGCTGCGACTTCGCATCGCAATATTGCTATAGAGAAGAGTAAAAGTAAAACTCATCAGAAATATAGGCGTTCAAAACTGGATAGTATTTTCAGCACATAGGGAATATTGAGTTTGAGGTTAGAAGCTGTGGATCAAAATGCAAATTATTCATAAAAAACTTTGGCAAAACTCCTTTATAAATTAATTAAATTATTATAATTACTTTTAATAATTTAAATTTTTAAATTTCTATATTTCTATTAAATAATATTTTTTCTAAAAATTGTCTCTTGTTTCGTACATAGTAACTGCTTCTTTCGCTTTAAGCAAAAGATCGGGAGCGAGCTCTGATGAGTCCGCCCCTCTCTCAAACAGCAGTTTGATGATAGGCGCTTCACGTTCGAGTTCGTCAGAAGATACTGCATACATAAGCGCAGTCCAGCCTTCGCTGTCCTTTGCGTTCACGTCAGCCCCGCAGTCCAATAAGGCATTTACGACATCGAAAACGTTTGAGCGTAACAACGTCATATTCTTAAACTCCTTATCATCAATTAAACCCAAAATAGACAACAAAATTTCTAATTCTACTATGTCGCCTGACGCTGCCAACATCAAAAGGGTTGTTCCATCGTCACTTTTTGCCGTGTTGACATCTATATTGCGGCTCTTGAAAAATTCCACAATTTCATCTTTTGTCATTCTTTATTGCACCTCTCTGTCATAGCCTGTTCAATAATATAATCTTTACTATTTTACAGCAGCCCGTACTTATGCATGGTATTTTCTACCCTAAAATTATATTCTTCATCGTTAGTATCGCTTGAGTTCCTCTATATCAATATTAAAGTTGACTAAAATTGTATTATTTGTTAAAATAATTTTAATTATAGAAATACTATTAGTAATAATTATCTCCTAGAATAGGGTTAATAAATAAGCTTATGGGGATGAAAGGAGCTAGACTTGATGACAGACTGGGCTACACTGAACAAGGACGAGAACAAGGAGCTTTTGAAGCTATTCAACGATATTACTTGCGGCGAAAGCAGCACGTGTGCGCCGATTTTGCGAGAGGCTATTTTAAATCCCAATAAAGGGAGCATTTCCCGTTTAAGCTTAACAAGAACAGGCAAAAAATTTGAAGCTTTTCACAATGGATGTTGGGACTTTGTACATTATCAGCGCAAGCTATATAATTTTGATGCAAATGAGTTTAAAAGTGAAGGCTTCGTTATTGGCAGCCCTTGGCATGGGGATGTCCTGGAAGCACCCATTCTCTTCTTGAGTTCAAATCCGGCGATTACCCCTTATTGTCTTTTCCCGCGCTGGCATCCGGATAAAGATCCCCAAAAAGATAGCTTCTCTCTTGGCGGGACTTTAGGCAAAGTCGAACTGAATTGTAAAGACGACGATGGTGATACTATTAGAAAATATAAAAATTCTATTTCGCAAGAAGATATTTATGACTTTTTCACGAATCGTTTTCAAGAGTCTCCGTCATTTATAGACCATGATGGCAAAGGCACAGCAGTCTTTAGCGTATGGGTTAGAGATGACAACAATCCTGCAAACTTCGTAAGAAGAAATGATGCTGTCAGCTATTGGCGAGGTATGCGCGATGTTATGCGCCTTTTATTGAATGGAGTTAAAGGAAATACTGTACCTTTCCAAGAAGATGAGTTGTGTGCTTTAATGCGGCCGGTTCTGAGTGCTGAGTTTGTGCCTTTTGGTTCGATGAACGAATATGGGCTAAATGATGAATTGATGAGTTATTACTGGGAAAATTTTGCATGGCCGCTTTTAAAAAATTGTGGCGCGAAGATTATTTTTTTGGTAGGCAAGTACGTCAGGGAAGCTTTTTTGAAGGCTGTACTTCAGGAGAAATATAAGAAGAAAGATGATGATGATGATCCACTAAACTTAAACGGTAAAGTTTTGGATGTTGACGATTTTATTGCAAAAATTGAAAAAAATAAAAATAATAAAATTGTCAACGGATATAAAGATTGGCTTAAAAATCACTGCATAGTCTTCATCAATAACCTCGGAGGGCGGGCACCAAAAAATTATGAGGCTGCTGTCGAATCATTGAGGACGATGAACGATCCAATTATACAGGCAGCCTTACAGGGAGCTCGGGATCAGTACAAAAAAGCCTTAGAGGAAGCTAAAAAACGCAAAGAAGCCGAGACACAAAAATCTAATAAGACCGAAAATTAAATCTCAGGGGGAGTAAAATCCCCCGTTATTTTGAAAATCATTTACCCACTCTATATAATACTGATATTTATATATAATATAAATACAGATCACGAAAGGAGACAATTATCATGGACGATAAGGCCGTATTAGAAAAATTTCTGAATTTTAATTTGGACTCAGCCGAAAACGTTTTGGCCGAGTTTGCCCGTCTGGATAATGCCAGGTATCAAGGCAGCACACACCCGTTGGAGAGTTTTGTTTATATCCCCGGCAGCAGGGAAGATCGGGTTTTACTGGTTGCACATGCTGATACAGTTTTTGGCAATCAGGGCAAGCATAAGATTATATTTGAGGACGGAAAATATAAAAGCGGCGAGCCTGACGTTGGCATAGGAGCGGACGACAGAGCCGGCTGCGCTATACTTTATCTGCTTAAAGATATGGGACACTCGCTTCTAATTACAAACGGCGAGGAACTTCACTGCCTCGGCTCTTATGCAATTAAAGATTTCTATCCTGAATTATATGCTGAACTAAACGAGCACCAGTATATTATCCAGTTTGACCGGCAGAGAAGCCATGATTATAAAGTCTATAACATTCCAGTAAGTTTGGAATTTAAGAATTTTATCGAGAAAAACACTGGCTACAGCGAACCGGACAAACGCTCCAATACAGATATTACTGTTCTGTGCAACAAGATATGCGGCGTTAATCTGAGCATTGGCTATTATAGAGAGCATAAGCATGATGAATATCTTGTCTATGATGAGTGGAAACATACTCTTGATATAGCCAGAAAGATGCTCGAGGGCAAGCAGCCGAAATTTCCCTTGTAGCTCGATAATTATTAAAAATTAAAATATTATTGTAACTGCTAACGTTATAAGATAAGCCTCTTTATCTGTGATATAATTAACTACAAAGTTAATTATTATCGCGTTAATTAAGGAGGCTTTATTATATTTATTGGGCGCAGTAGAGAATTGAACGAGCTACAACGCATGTATGAGCGTGAAGACTTTCAGCTCTTTATTCTTTATGGCCGGAGGCGCGTAGGGAAGACAAGCCTGTTAAAGGAGTTCTGCAATAACAAGAATTCGCTTTTCTTCTCCGCTGAACTTAACAGCAGCAGGGCAAATCTTGAAAAATTTTCTCAGAGAATCTTTCAGCATTACGGTGATCCTCGAGAAGAGCCTTTCGTCTCATGGGAGAGTGCGTTTCTCTATATTAATAATAGGCAGATGACAACGCGGCTTGTTCTAGTGATCGACGAATTTCCATATCTTGCGGAAAGTACTCCATCGCTTTTATCCGAACTTCAAAACGTCATTGACCATCATCTTCAGGAGAGCGGACTGTTTCTTATTCTCTGCGGCAGTTATATGGGATTCATGGAGAAAGAAGTTCTTGGATCAAAAAGCCCTTTGTTCGGAAGACGTACAGGACAAATGCACCTGAAACCCTTTGACTACAGGACGAGCGCGGAGTTTATGGAAGGCTTCAGGATTGAAGAAAAATTCATGCTTTACGGCGCGTTTGGCGGTACTCCAATGTATTTAAGGCAAATCGACAGAGAAAAATCATTTAAAGAAAATATCGTCAATTCTTTCCTGTTTCCTACAAGTTATCTTTACGAGGAGCCAGTCTTTCTTCTCCGTGAAGAAGTTCAACAGCCTGGAGTCTATAACTCGATTATTGAGGCTATTGCCAGCGGCGCGTCAAAGGCCAGCGAAATTTCCTCCAAAACAGGAGAGGAGACCGCTAAATGCTTGAAATATATTAAGACCCTGCGCGACCTCGGTATTCTCTATAAAGAAGTTCCATTCGGAGAGAAAGACTCTTCGCGTCGGACGCTGTACGGCATATCAGATTTCCTGTTTCGTTTCTGGTATCGCTATGTGTTCAGCAACAGGACGCTTCTTGAAACGGACGCTCAGGAAATTGTCTGGCAACGCAAAATCGAGCCTGACTACAGTACTTATATGGGGCTTGTCTTTGAGCAGATATGCCGTGAATACCTTTTGCATCAGAACAGCGCAGGTAAACTTCCCATACTTTTTACTAAAATAGGACGTTGGTGGGGAACGGACGCAAAGTCTAAACGGCAGATAGAAATCGACCTGATAGCACAGGACGGAAAGGACACTATTTTCTGCGAGTGCAAGTGGCGGAACGTTCCGGCAGATATAAACATGTTCAGGACGCTATGCGACAGAGCAGAGCTATTCATGTCAAATAAGGACGATAAAGGTCATATAGGATTTATAATCTTCTCAAAAAATGGCTTCACAGATGACATCCTGAATGAAGCCAAAAGACGGGGAGATTTATTGCTTATTGGCCTTGCGGATCTTTTTAATAATAATTAACTCGTTAATACCCACTTTATTTTTTCAATGTAAGGTTATATAATATTATTGTTTTAAGTTAAACAGCGCGCCTTAAGTATATTGACAAATAATATCCGGCAATATTTCAGCGTGAGAGCGCGCGCCTCTGAAGCTGGAATAGGATATTCATAGAAGGGAATTGTGTCTTATGCGGTCGTCTCAGAAATATTCTGAGATTGCCGTACAAGTTACAATATAAAGGAGGCAACTAGCTAAACTAACTCCGCATATCTATTGAGCGTGAATATCTGGAAGAGGCTTCAGGAATTATAAAGAAGCCTATGCAAACATTCAGAATTAATCCAGGAGGATGAATTTATGAATTGGAGCAGTGTTCAGAAATACCGCAAAGATATCGTGAAAGATTTACGTGAAGCGCTCGAAAGAGGCGTAGCACCTTGGCAGAAACCATGGAGCGAAGTTGAGGACGGAATGCCGCGAAACGCACTTACGGGACATTTCTACAGCGGCAATAACGCTTGCAGGCTTTATTTGAAACAGCAGCTGATGCACTATACTGATCCCCGATGGCTCACGTACCGCCAGGCGCAAGGGATGAAGAGGGATATAAAAACAAAACTCGGAGAAGTTGGGACGTATATTTGGGTCTGCGTAGACGCCGATCGCAAGCAATACATACCGCACGTAGTTTTCAATGCCCAACAATTTGATGGTTTAACGTGTTTAAAGCCCTATGTCCCCAAAGTAGAGAAACGCGCGCCAGTTGAAAAGAGATGTGATAAGGCCGAAAGGATTTTACGTGAATCAGGAGCAAGAATCTTGTACGGAGGCAACAGAGCTTATTATTCACCTTTAGACGATTATATAAAGATGCCTATGCTTAGGAGTTTCGACACCTCAGCTGATTATTATGCAACAGTACTTCATGAATTAGCACACTGGACAGGACACGAAACCAGACTCAATCGTGATCTTTCCGGCTGTTACGGTACAAAATCATATGCTTTTGAAGAACTTGTTGCTGAAATAAGCTCAATGTTCGTCTCTGCTGAAACAGGAATAGACCAAACCAAAGAACATTTTGACAACCATGCGTCATATGTAAATTCATGGCTGGAAGTCATCGGTAAAGACGATGAGGTATTGTTCGGTGCGGTTGGACTTGCGCATGAGGCAGCGGAGGAAATTTTGAAGCATGAACGTAAACGAGAAAGCAAGAATATTTCAGAAACGTCATATCTTTTGCGTTATTGGGATCCTTCCAGTATTTTTTAGAAAAAATAGTTAAGCCTCCTTTTTTGATTTGTACAAGAATCCCTACAGCTAAGGCTCTGGGATTCTTGTATTTTATATGCTCTCCTTTGAACTGAACAGAAAAATTTATAAGCTCAATTATTAATTATTTTTATTGTGTTCCTGTCAGTTGCATCGTTGAGAAATTTTTCAAAAATTTCATGACATATCGAAGCTTTTTCGCCGCAAGCATAAGAAAATAACGTCACGTAGGATTGAAGCTTCATTTAGAGCTTATTTTAAAATATGCTGACTCGTTAATACCAATCGTATTTTTTAACTTTAATATTATATAATACTTTCAGAGGTAATGTGACAAAAATAATGGACATAAGAAAGGAGAGCAGTCATGTTAGACAGGTTAGAGATAAGAGGAAAGGTAAACACAGCAATTTTTGCTACTCTAAGGTTGTTGAAGATAAGGCCATAGAACAGATATGCCGCATGTGCGACTACCCTTGCACCAAGGGCAGGGCTCGAACATACGCATCATGCCCGACGTTCATGCCGGAAAAGGCTGTACATAGGCACAACTATGAGGCTTATCGATAAAGCAGTCCAGAACATCATAGGGGTCGATTTAGGATATGGAATCTACACGGTGAATTTAGAGCGTGACAAGATTGATTTTGAGAAGCTGGACGAGGCCGCTCATGCTGGCGAAAAAGTGTTAATACCAGTCAATATGAAGGATGGTTCTGTACTCGCTATAGGCAGGAGAAATGCTGATTGGAACTATTCTGCGTCACACGGAGCCGGATGCATTATGTCCAGAAGCTCTGCAAAAGAGAAGTTGAGCATGGAGGAATATCGCATGACGATGGAGGGTATTTACACGACCTCTGTCAACGAAAGTACGCTGGACGAAGCTCCGATGGCGTATAAATCTCTGGATGATATTATAGACGTAATTTCTTAAACTGTGGATGTAGTTGACGTCATGAAACCTGTTTATAACTTCAAGGCATCCTATAATAGCCATATCGAGCTCAAAGGCAACATATTTACAGCTTCAACTCTGGACACGAATTAGAACTTCATGAGTCAGGTCTTTGCACATGCATAAAAAGCTCATTGTTGAGACATGCAAATAACTTATAAAAGATTTCCCAGCGAGGTCACAAAAATATAAGCTCTTAGTTTAATGTACGTAAATTAATCGGGGTCAGAGAAATGGCTTTATGCGCAGAATTTAGGCGAGGGCACAAAAAGAAGAGCCACCGGTTTAGATTATCATTTCTCAAACTTAAAATCGTGCGCTACCGTTTTAAATGAATTTTGAGGAAATGTAAATAATTTAACTTCCAAAATTAACAGAGTGCATTTAGTGCACTGCATTTTATAACTTTTAAAGGAATTTTTATTTTTATATTAATTAAAGAAGTTTTAAAATAACAGTGTACTGAGTGCATTTGTTTATTTTTTCAGATAATGCTCACATTTATTACATTTTTATGTATCTTATTTATTAATAAATATATGTACATCGGTCTCAAACTTTGATATAATTATAACTAATTTAAAGAAATTTACTATTTTTATTGATTATGACTAGTTTTACAAAGTAAAGAAGGTGATGCAGTTTTCTCATGACCGTACAGTCCGAACACAGATATGCTTTATTACGCCAAACCAAGGCTCGAAACTCATTAATGGCACGTGGCCAAAAAGTGAAAGGAACAATTCAGGTTTTTATTTACTCATTGAGCCAAACGGAAGTATCTCGGCTATTATTCAACCCATACACGATGACTTAAGGACAATGAACAGCCTGATAACTCGTTAGATATGCCGGAAGGCTGGATAGAAAGTTTTGATAACATACTTGAGCTGTTAGGAGAGGATTTTGAGATGTTAATGGAAAATACGATATTTCGTCTTTATAAGCGTTGGCAGACAAAACGGAAATTCCGCCAGCTCGTTGACTTAGATTATAGCAGAGTAAACAAAATAAACTCTGAAATGGACTTTCCTATCAGTGTTTTCTCAAATAACACAAAGGACATACTCACATTGAAGCGATAACTTTGGGGCTTTACAGCAATATCAGCAATGTGGATTATCATTCTGGTCAAGGGCTATGTTCCAGCCATTTGAAGAGCTTATTACGCTCGCCAATGCAATATAAGAGATCTATTGAAAACCCTTTTAAGGAAACAGAAGCTATGCGAATGGGAAACGCCGTTCATTGCGCGGTATTAGAATCAGAGAGTTTCAGAGAAATGTATGTTGCGGTTCCCGAAGGAGATAAACGTTCCAAGGCAGTCAAAGCGGCATAGGCAGAAATAGATGGAGATGGCAAAATCCCTCTATCTTTAGAGGATTTTAATTCTATACAGGGTATGGCTCGTTCTATACACGCGCACCCTTTTGCGGGAAGATGGCTTTCTGATGGGATAGCGGAGCAAAGCGGATATTGGATGCAACACGTTGAGGTTGATGAGCTTCAGACAGATATTCTTTGCAAATGTCGTCCATAGTACATTAAGGAAGCTGGAAGCCACTATGTTATCATCGACCTAAAAACGACAGTAGATGCTAACCTTGGCTATTTTAGTCATAAAGCATATTGGGATTACCAATATAATATCAGCGCAGCGCATTACCTCACAGGATTGGAAGCTATTCTCGGAAAACGCGCTCAAGGTTTTGTCTTTATCGTAGTTGAAAAATCCCCTCCTTACGCGGTAAACGCCTTTCAGGCTGGAGAGGATTTTCTTAATGTAGGCAAGGAGATCAACAGGGCATTATATAAAACCTTTGCAAAGTGTCAGGCCAATAATGAGTGGCCTTGTTATACGGTAACACGACTGGAATTAAATCTGCCTAAAGGCGTAAGAATTTAGGAGGTAATCTTATGAACGCTATTCAAACTATGAATAACAATAATCTGAATATGATGTTCCGCGACCCTGCGGCTGTATCCGCTGCTGAAAGTGCTAAAGCCCGAATTCAGTCTGCTTATATTGTAGCAATTAATAGACCCAGAAACTACGACAACGCGAGGCTGGAAATCTTAAAAGCATGTAGCAGACCCGAATTTGCTGAGAAAGCGGAGTATAAGAAGCCGACCGGAGGCGATAAATACATTTACGGGCCATCAATCTGTTTAGCTGAGCTCGCATTGCGCGAGTGTGGCAATATCAGCTACGAGAATCAGGTCGTTTTTGATGACGATAATGTACGGCGTATCCGAGTAACCGTCACTGACATTGAGAGTAATGCGACCTTTAGCAAGGAAATTCAACCAATGGGTTGGGTAAGCATATCAGCGAAGTGACTACCGCTATCATTATTGAATTAGATCAGCAACGTTTTGTTGATAATTTGCTGGCATGCGATCTCGCGCCGAAATTTGACCTTATACAAACTTGTCTGCGCGAGATGTATGAGAAAAGAAATTGCGGCGTCACTATTAAATAACACGAGGAATATTAAGAACTCATTTATGAAATTTGCAAATAATAAGGATATAAAATGAAAAAAGGACGTAGTTTAGCTATGTGAAATCAACAATTAACGCCTCTTGCACTTTGGACTGGACAAGGAGATGCCTTAGATGCCAAACAAATACCAAATACTGATTACAGAAACATTACAAAATATAGTCATCGTAGAGGCAAATAATGAGAAGAACGCCCTTGCCAGTGTTGAGAACGAATTGAAAAACTCTGAGTACATATTGAGTTCCGAACATTTTACTGGCGTAAAGTTTCAAGTCATTAATAAGGATGTGATCTGATGGAAATTATAAAGAGAACCCCATATGATGTCTGAAACAATGGCAGATCTGAAAACTTCTAAAATTATGCCGGGGCGTTTCGTAGTTACAGGCGAATATCCTGACACAGCAAAAGTTCAAAATCAGTATAGTCCGAAGTGGACAAAGGAACGATCTATAAAATAAAACAGAAAGGCTTTCATCAAAAAAAACAATATCTATAATACGCAGATAAATTTTGATTTCTGGGCAATCGAGGAACACTACAAGGGTACATCAATCAACAAACGTTCCAGACAAAGAAAAGATAATCAACACACGCCGGTTCAATTAAGTTTTGACTTTGATTCAACAGGAACAACAATCTCTTTCCCAGATTTAAAAATTTAGATATTTGAGAGACAAAAAAGATGAGATAGTCTCAACAAATCCAGTTATGTCCGATCATCTTAAAATCAACTATCGAATTATTGACGATAAACTCGGATTTGCCGGAGCGAAGACAAAGTTCTCACGCAATATTGATATTATATGCACTCTGAAAACTATCGAGAAAGAGAACAGACTGGCTAATCTTCAAGAACAGGAAATTTTATCGAAGTATGTTGGGTGGGGAGTTTTACCGCAGGCATTCGATGAGCATAATGAGGTATGGCATCGTGAATATAGCGAGTTAAAAAGAGTTCTGACCAACGAAGAATACAAGGCCGCGCGAAGTTCTACTGTAAATGCTCACTATATCTTGCCTACGATTGCTCGAGCCATGTTTGATGCTTTAGAACGTATGGGGTTTTCAAAGGGCAACATTCTTGAACCATCTTGCGGCAAAGGAAACTTCTTCGGTGTTCTTCATGAGAGTATGAAAAATTCCAAACTATACGGCGTGGAGCTTGACAGTATAACAGGACGGATTGCCAGACAGCTCTATCAAACAGCGGATATCGCCATTAAATGATATGAAAATACTCATTTCTACGATAATTGTTTTGACGTCGCGATTGGTAATGTCCCATTTGGGAATTATAAGGTTGTTGATGCCGAACACAAGTACGACAGGGATAATTTCAGAATACACGATTATTTCTTTGCCAAAACGCTGGACAAGGTACGCCCCGGAGGCATTATCGCCTTTATCACATCTAAAGTAACTCTTGACAAGTCAAACCACTCTGTCCGCCAATATCTGGCGCATAGAGCTGATTTATTAGGAGCGGTGCGCCTTCCCAGTGACGCATTTAAGGATAACGCTGGGACGGAAGTAACAACGGATATTATTTTTCTTCAAAAACGGGATTATCTTATAGACGATATTCAACTTGAATGGCTGAATATCGCGCCAAACCGTAATGGAATACCTATTAATAACTATTTTGTACATCATCCTGAGATAGTTTTGGGAACGATAATTCAAGAGTCCAAGCTTTATCATGGCAACGAAAAAGAGACATTGTGTAAACCTTTTAAGGGAGGCAATCTTGATGAAAAGCTCAGGACAGCATTAGGGCATATACATGGACAGATTACAAACAAAGGAATTCAGACAAATGGGACATTGGCAGATACAATTCCAGCCGATTCCAACGTGCGTAACTTCAGTTATACTCTTATAGATGGAAAACTATATTATAGAGAAAATTCCGTAATGTATACGCCTGATCTTTCAATATCGGATATGGCTCGCGCAAAAGGAATGGTAGAATTAAGAGACTCTTGCCGGTCTGTTATTGATGCACAGATCGCAGGAGATGATGACGAGAAGTTACATACTTTTCAAAATCAGCTTAATGATATCTACGATTGTTTTGTCTCCAGTTATGGCCGTGTCAATGATGCTGTTAATGCGCGGGCTTTTAATGAGGACAGTTCTTACTACTTGCTATGCGCTCTTGAAAACATGGATGAGAACGGACGCTTTATCGATAAGTCTGATATGTTTACTAAGAGGACTATCCGTCAAAGCAAAATTCCAAATTATGTAAATAACGTTCAGGAGGCTTTGTTATTATCAGTCTCAGAAAAAGCCCGTGTATATATGTCTTCATTGACCGGAATGACTGAGAAAAAACTGATCCAAAACCTCAAAGGCGAGATATTCAGGCTTCCATCTGACGGCGAAGCAGCCGTATATTTAACGGCGGACGAATATTTGTCCGGCAACGTCCGTGAAAAACTGGAGATTGCCCTAATATACGCCGAACAAGAGCCTCAACTTTACGAGAGCAACGTCGAGGCTCTTGAAAAAGTACAGCCTGTTCCATTAACAGCAACTGATATTGATGCTCGTTTAGGCGCTATATGGATTGTCCCAAAGTACATTCAAGATTTTATCTATGAGCTTTTGCAAACGCCTGATTATATCAAACATATAATAGAGGTCAGCTATTCTCAAGTAACTTCTATGTGGAATATATCAGGAAAATCGGTCGATTCTGGTAATGTTTTAGCAAACACAACCTATGGTACTTCTGAATATAAACGCTTATAAAATTATCGAAGAAACTTTAAACCTTAAAACGGTAAAAATATTCAGAAACGAAAAAGACGCTGACGGGAAATATAAGCACGTTCTCGACACAGAGGTCACAGCAATAGCCCAGCAGAAGCAGGATGAGATTAAACAAAAATTCAGGGAATGGATTTTTGAGGATTCTGATCGGCGGTGTGTGCTTATTGAAGAATATAGTAAGCGTTTCAATTCTACCCGAGCACGGGAGTATGACGGAAGTCATCCGCACTTTGAAGCTATTAACCCTGATATTCATCTTAGAGAGCATCAGAAAGACGCTATTGCCAGTATTTTATATGGCGGGAACACTTTACTTGCACATGAGGTTGGAGCTGGTAAAACTTACGAGATGGTAGCTGCGGCAATTGAGGGGAAACGTTTATGATTATCTCATAAAAGCCTTTTTGTAGTTTCTAATCATCTGACAGGGCAGATGGCTGCTGAGACGCTAAAGCTATATCCGGGTGCTAATATCCTTGTCGCCACAAGGAAAGACTTTGAAACCCGTAATCGTAAGAAGTTCTGTGCGAGGATTGCTACAGGCGATTATGATGCGATTATAATTGGGCATAGTCAATTTGAAAAAATCCCGGTATCAAGGAAACGTCAAGAATGCTTTATTCAGGAGCAGATTGACGAGATTACAGATGGAATTAAAGAATTACGACGGCCATTTCCTCAAGCGGAAGAACTCAGAGAAAAATCCGCGCGTCTGGCAAGGCTCAATATCGAGTTAACAATGCCTGAGCAACAAAACGCAGCCTCCAAAACGTCAACGGATAATTCTGATGATGATATGGTCACTACACTTTAAAAACTACATCTTGGCTCGAACTGTAAACTTTTAGTCTTTATTTATATCACACATTATATTATCAGCGTCTTGTTTTATAATATAAAAATGCGAGATCTACATAAGGAGGCTTTATAACATGGAAAACAAAGAATATGTTGTCCTCATGGAACAGGCTCGAAAGTGTGCTCAACAAGTAGGAAGATTATATATGGATTGGTATAAGGACGGTTCCTTTTCCAAAGAACTATCTGAAAAAGAAACCGATTTCCTGAGTGATACCGATTTTCGTGCCGGGCTCGCACCTTGTCTATTCTGGGAGTTCAAAAGGCTGAAGTTGTGGAACTCAATAGACGATAATAATTGGGATATATCCTGCGACCTAGCAATGAAAAGTGCTTGGTACATATTTCAAGAACTAAAAACTCAAAAGTAATAAAAATGTAATATCAATATCATCAGAGGAAGAAGCCGTCAAACGCTTATTCCTCTGGACGTTTAGGTTCGGGCAACGGGCCGTTTTCCCTCTCATAGTTCTTTATTTCGTTCTGAACAGCGCGGATCATGAACGAATTAAACGACTCATCATAGATAGCCGCCAGAATCTTGCCCTTGAGAAAGATTTTCTCGTCAATACGGACTTGAGTAAATACGGTCTTGCTTTCTTTTACCGCACACCCACGTCCGTTCCTAATTTGTTCCTGCATTCTACATTCCATCCTTTCTTAAAGTAATTGACAAAAGGTAATATTTCTACTTAAATATTTCCAGTTGTAAAGTAGTTAATAGTAATAATAGGTTAATAAGGTTTTTATATGTTCAATTCAAGCAATACGAATGAATATGTTGAGGAGCTTGGAGCTTCGTACCGAATTTGCATGGTTACTGGATTACTTCTTCTTGGAGCTTTTTTCTACTTTACTTTTTTTGATCCATCGGCGACTGCTATGCACAAAAATGGAACAGGTATCACCTCAACTTTAGTCTGTTTTGCTCCTGCTGTAAGCGGGGCGATGATGTTATCGTCTGAATCACTGGGAACGTTTCCTGAAACACTTGTGACCGCGGCGTTGATACTTCATCTTCTTTCCATGATCTGGATAACTATTCATGTAGTCAAGAAAGTACCGGTTCCTCATAACGCGATCGTTCTTATAACACGCGTTTGGATCTTCGCTTCCATCGGGCTTTTGATTCTAGCGATCGTTTTCTTCCTGTTTACCATGTTACATAACGGTGGCAGTAACAATGACAGGAGACGGTAAATCTTGTTATTAAAAGGCCGAGCTGCAAGTATTTTTGTGTATTAGCTCTTTTTATATATAATATAAATTGGAGGCTCGTCATGGGTAATTTTATTCAGTTCGCAGTTATATTTGTACCTGCAATATTTATTATTTATATTATTATTCAATTTTTCATGCGCCCTAATTTGAAACAATTATTTGCAGCCGCAGAGCGCAATGACCCTGAAGCTCTATTTCAGTTGTCGCAGTGTTACGCTTCAGGCAACGGAGTAAAACCAGATACGCAGAAAATGCTGCAATGCGGTATACGTGCTGCCGAACTCGGTCATCACAAAGCTCAAATAGTACTTGGGCTTATATATAGAGATACAAATGATATACAGAATGCTGGAAAATGGCTTTGTGAGGCAGCAGAAAAAGAGCTGCACCGTGAAGCTCCTTATAGCGGCGCAATACGAGAGTTCGGGAAACTCTGCTACGATTTTGCTAAGAACTACGACGGTAAGATTGACGGGACGTGGCTATTGCAAATTGCTGCATGGCGTTTTAAAGATCCCGAAGCTCAAAACATAGTTGAGCGCATAATGGACGAAGATCCATTTATAGTGTTTTCAGTGGGGGTACGGTATCACCTACCAAAAGACTCTGTCGATATATCTAAAATTTCAACTGAAGATATGATGCGCGATATGGCAGAGCTCCCTGATGAATATATTACTTCTCCAGAAGATGTTGATGAATTTTTTAAAAATTTATAATAAAACTAAGGGCGGATAGACACTATGACGGAAATACATAATGATGATGCAACATCGATTATAATCCAGCAACATAAAGATTTGACGGATGCAGAGAAGGAGGCTTACATCAAGCTCTGCAAACGTAACATTATCAATCATGTCCAGAGGTCGACAGGTTTTTCCGATATTGACTTTAATAAAGTCGATATTTATACTGAGACCTTTATCTCAGAGGTATATTATATAATAGCCATATCTCCAGAGACAGTGAACGTTACAGGACGTTTACCATCTTCCCCCGATCATACTATAGTTGCAGACTCCCAAGAATTCGGAAAAAGCCTAATTGCTTTAGGTGCAGCTGATTTGCAGAATGAAACATTGAGAAGTCAACTTGAAGAATCACTGCTGAAACATTCCTATGGAGCAATCACGGAACAGGTAAAAATCTACGAAAATCCTCATGCGTTTCTCTTGCATAACATTTGCCAGAGTTGCGCGGGACATGGAAGCCTGCGATGTGAGCTTTGCGGGGGACGCGGGGAGTATCAATGCGATAAATGCAAAGGCAGCGGACAGGTAAAATGTCCTTGGTGTCGTTGAACAGGAAGGCATTCTAGTGGAAACATATGTGATGCTTGCAACGGAAGAGTATACACAACATGCGAAAAATGCCACGGAAGCGGACGACTAACTTGTAATCGTTGCGGGGGCAGCGGCGAACTCCAGTGCACTCATTGTGACGGGACGGGTTGGTTCACAACTATAGGCCGTTCTGCTTTAGTTGTTAGTCCTAATTTTTCCACAGTTGCAAGCCAGAGTGCACATGCTTCCTTTCCTGACATAATAAGGCGTATTGGCGTCCCCAATTTGTCGAGATATGCCGATGTTTCCTTCTATGACAGCATGACGACACAAGATAATGCGTTACTTGTTCGTTTCCTTTGTCGTCTGTCTTTTGCCGAAGCGACGGTGAGCATCAAGGGCAAAACAAGCCAATGGTTACTGTCAGGAAAATATGGAACAATTCTCGACGCAGGCGGTGCGATGGACAACATTCTGGAAGAAACGCTTTCTGATCTGGAAATTAACTACGTTCCTTGGTTAAAACCTTGGGCTGAAGCACGCGCTAAAGTCGCAAATTTCATTAGTTTTGACATAAACAGGAAGATTATTGAAAAGAACCTTGAAGAGGACAATCCACAAGCCATACAAAAACTTTTAAACGGCAGCGTGTCGGATAAGTACATTTCAGAAACTATTGATAGATTATCAGCTGTGTTCTCGAAAATCAAGGAAAATAATTATGATTTTTTTGCAGTATTTTTTTCTATTTTCCCTACTTTTGTAGCTTTCTTACTCCAATCGTTTTACGCCAAACTGTGGCCGCAACATAGGGTTCCGTTCACTATACTTAGCATTTGGAGTGCCATGCTTGTGTGCTTATCTTATCACTTTCTTTTTAAATGGATGGTATAATTCAAAAGAGCGAGAGCTCCTTTTCCGATGGAGCAAGAAAAAGGAACAACTGATGAAAGTTCCTGATACAGAAAAGACTGTCTTTGAGAGAGTATTTGCTATGACAATATTAGCACCGGGCATCATTTTATATATTTGCTTCTTACTCTATATTCTGTAAAATCTGAAGACTAAAAGATTTTTACTCCGTAGTTAAAAACTATGGGGTATTTTTTATCTTTAATCAAGGACTATGCCCTTCTTTATTATTATTATCTTGAAATAGTTGATCCAGCATAACACTTGTATCTCGATAGCGATCTTCTAAATTGTCCTTGCTGAAAAGATTTAATTATATTTAATAAGTTAAATATATAATATATTTTATATATTTTTTATTAATTTTTAATGGTTTTATTTATTAAAATATATATATAATATATTTAATTTTTTTGTTAATAGACACCGATGCACAATGTAATAGTACTGGATTTTACGAGGCTAAAACAAAAGGAGAGGCGACTATTTTAGACATATTTTGCGGAGATATGTCGGCCAGCGAGTGCGTTCAGCATACGTGTAAAGTGGATATTATACCTTCCGATAAATTGCTTGCAGATGCGGAAAATATGGTGAAAGTTGATGAACGTCGATTTACGCACCTGAAACGCTCGTTAAAGTCCGTTGATAAACTCTATAACTATATCATCATGGACACGCTCCCAGCGATCGGCGTTGCTCTTAAAAATGTTTTAGGCGTAGCTCAATTTGTCATAATTCTTGTCGAGGAATCAGGTTGTGCTCTTGATGGTCTTATGGATTTTGCAAACGCTCTTGAACTTGCTAAAGATAACAATGACGAGTTGACAGTAGCAGGAATTCTCATAGTAAGGGCAAAGGATCGAACAAGAAAATCAAAGAGAATGAGAGAGTTGGCAGATACTATTGCCGAAAAGTTAGGGACAAAACAATTTCAGACGAGAATTCGTGAAAGCGTAGTCTTCGCAGAGGCTTTAACTGAATACTATGTACCGCTTTCCGAATATGCACAGAACAGCACGACAAATAAAGACTATAAAGCATTTGTTGATGAACTCATAGAGGTGATTCGTAATGGCTAAAGGGAATTATACGAGTAAAGCGGCTCAGAACGTGGCACAATTCGCAGAAGGAAAATTACAGGATACATTATTTATAGCCAAATATGAAAAAAACGCCCTGGGAGGCCTTGTAAGAGCGCATTTCGCAAAATTTCTCTTTCTATACCAGCTGAACTTTACGAGGGGTTGGAGTTCGGTCCTTTTTTCTTCAAGGGAAACAAGACCGCCTATATTAATAATCTTATTCGCAAGGATTTAGATCGTAACCTTGATAAATACAGGGAATTTAAAGCAATGATGATGGAGAATAAAGAATAACAGAGAAATAAATATCTGTTAAAATAAATAGCATAATCTATTGTTTTTAGTTTTCAAGAAAAAGGAGAAAAGGATCACTTGGACAAAAACATCGCAAAACGCAAAGCAGAATTACGCGAACAATATCCTGATAGTGAGGCAATAGGGAGAGCGACGATTCTGGATTTAATTAATCACAAAAAATCGGCTGGAGATACACGTCAATATAAAAAAACTATCAAGCCGGATGAAAGGTTGCTTCTGCATGATGTACTCACGGCGAAGGACTGGGAAGTTTATAATGGTTATGTCAGGCTGCGCTTGTCTTTCAACATACGTTCAGTCACGGATTTTATCGAATTCTGTATTTCTTAAATCCTGCAATAATGGGCCTAAGTGCTTAATGTGACAGTACGGATTTAAATTATCAAAATTACAGTAGAAAATGCGAATAACAACTTCTTTTAGTCGAACAAGGACTAAAGACTATTTGGTACACCCTCGTGTTGGAGCCTTTAAAAGCTATATATCGTTATGACTTTGCCATAGAATTACTGACAAAGCTAAGCGGATTCGATCTTGATCTTGATGTATTTAGGCCGAACATCACGGAATGCGAAGAAAAAATTAAGGACATGCAGGAAGAAATGATAGTTTTGTATGATATCATACAGGTCTATAAAAAAAGCAAAGTGAGGATAAAATCGAAATATCGGTCAAAATACCGCGAACACTAAAAGAACTTGGCAACCAGGACTTAGATGAGCTTCAACCTTCGCAGATAGTACGCGAAGAATTTAAAGGTTTTATCAACGATGCATCAGGAATTGGCAGTTATATTGTTGATAAGATTTTACAAAGACCGTAGGTATAACAATTGACAATTAAAACAAGGACAAACAAATTAGGAAATCTCGAAATGTTATCAATCAGGAGTTAGGGAGAATCAAAAACGCGAGTGAAAACGCTACATCTGATTTGCTTTTTTTATTATAATATATTTTAAATGGGGCGCAAACTACACGCCCAGCTCAATGTTATTAATAGTTTAATGCCGTCCGAACGGAAACTTAATGTACTGCCTCACCCTGTTCCGAATAACGGATACAAGCGTCCCAAAGTTTTCTTCGTCATTCATCTCGGCGATTTTAATTGAGCCGTCAAAATCTTCTATTAATACGTCTAAGCTACAGTTAATCAAATCTTCAATATCCAGCTTAGGATTGTATTCGCTATTTCTTTTAAGACAAACACAGCTATCATTCCTGAGGCGACACCCAAGCCCCCCAAGCTTTTCACCCAGTGATTTATTTACGTCACACTTTCAGTCGCCCGTAGCAGTCTCCGCACAAAGCAAGCGGTCAAATCCTAACGCTTTAAGCCCCGCTGTTTCAATCGCTCCGAACGGCACGCCATAACTTTCTTCTTTGATATACAACCCATGCTGTTCTGAGAACTCGCAGAACTTGCTCCTGTCTTCTTCCTTCAGAATATAACACGGGTCAGTAATAACAACAGCTTCGACATGATACGCTAATCTCGGTGTGCTTTTAAAGATAGAAAAATACCTCCTGAAATTTAATTAGGTAGATTTTTGAAAGGGTTTTTGTGTGCTGCTCTTTTGAGTATTGATAAATTATACAATAAAAATTTTTATTTATTAAGCTTTGTTTTGTCCCGCAATATTCTGGCGCAAATAAGCGTTTTTTTGTATTTATTATATGAATGCCTAAGCAATCAAGCGCAATCCTTTTTTATTGCGTACTCTATCTCGGCTGCTGCTAATCGCTGGGTAATAAGCGTTCCATTTTCTATGCTCCGCCGATGTAGCGTGTAAGGAATCTCCTCATGCTGTCCGCCACATTAGGATTATTACCGGCCTCATCTCGTTTGTACTCGTCTATATTGTAGCATAAAGTCTGCGATATTTCTTCAATGGGTAATTGTGAATACTCCCTAAGCTGCGTTAATGACATTGCGTCAAGTCTGCTGTTTGGGATAACTCTATCATGCTCTCCGCATTCTATCAGCTTTTGTTTTTGCACGAACTCTTGTACTTTTTCATAGGGGACGTAAACTGCCTTCATAACTTCAGGTTCAGCCTTCGGCTCAGGCTTAATCTCGGCCTTGACTATCGGCTTAGGCGCGTCTATTATCTGCGCTTTTTTCGGCTCGTGAGTCGGCTGAGATTTAATAACTGCGTCGATTATATCAGCCTTCTTCGTCAGCTTACTGCACCCCTTGACGTTGTGCTTGCTTAAAATATCGCACAGTTCTTTGACTGTAAGCTTGCTCAGCTCATCAGCGTTTGCCGTGTTTGCGTCAACCTCAATCGTAGGCTTGCTCTGCGGTACGGCCATGGTCTCGCCTTTAGCGATTTTCAGTATCGCGTCAATAATGTCGGCTTTCTTTGTGAGTTTACTCCGGCCATTGACTTTATAGGAAGTCAAAACTTTCTTCAACTCTGCAACTGTGTGTTTGTTCAGTGCGTCTTTTGTTAATGATGCGTCGTGAATGTTAATAATGGTGTTAGTTATGATAGGATACCTCCAAATGAAATATAAAATTTTGAATGGAAAAACTAAAAGGGAATTTGCGCTTAGCTATTTTTTGAGCTTATAAATATTGGTGTAACACAAGTTTGAAAATTTATCAAGTCCTTTTAAAAATTTTTCTGCGCTTCTCCTCGCAACCGCTTTTTTAACTATATATTTATATTATAGCATAAGTTTTTAAATTATTAAGTAAATAATTTTACTGATTAAATTTTTGCCTCGCGGGTGTGCTGTGTGTTGTGTCGCGTATATAAAAAGTGAAAACTTTTCGGCCAATCCGTTTTTCAACTGTACGCATATATTATAATATAAGTATAAAAATCCGTTAATGCGTAAATTTATGTATTAATTTTTGCTGTAATTAGTGAGCGTGATCCACGCGCACTCGTATATAAAAATATTATATTGACTTTTATTTTTTTATTTATATAATATATACATCTTTTTGAAAGAAAAATCAAGTTGAGAAAAAGGAGACAAATTTTAATGAGCGATAATCAAGAGTTTTATTTAATTAATGCTTTTGCTGATGCCGTCGGTATCGCTGCCCAGAATTTAAGAAGATTAGACAGGCGCGGGGTTTTTAAGCCTCATCATGTAGATGAAAAAGGTCGCCGTTATTATTCGCGCGAACAAATCGCAGAAGTTGAGAAAATAAGAGACAAAATTAATCCGCGCAAAATCACCCCACCTGTTGAACTCCGTGAACGTTTAGGATATGGGCGAAAAGATATAAGCAAAGTTGTCGGCTGCGGGATTGAAAATTATGAAAGAGGAATAACTAATCCTTCGTTAGAATTTATCGAGGATTTAACTAAAATCTATGAAGTCCCCTTCGCGGAAGTGCAAACTGCTTTTGACGCCGTGCGTAAGCCGTCAACCCGCAAGACGGATTTTGAAAATGCAAAAGCCGAAGTCATGCCTAACAGATGGGACAAAGAGACAATGACTGAGCCGATGCGTATTCGTAACGAGGCAGGGTTCACGCGTCCGTTTGTCTGCGATTTATTAGATTTAACCGAACACACATTATTTGGGTATGAAAAAGGAGATATCCCCGTCACGCTTGAAGTTATCGAGGCGTTGACAAAAATATATGATGTCTCTTTTATAGTTTTGCAAAAGGCCTTTGACAGTCTGCGCGATTCGCAAGAGGGCAAGAAAAATTTTAATAATATTATCGCGGTACAAAGTCAAGGCGTGTCAACGCCCGCTGAGCTGCGCTTTCAATCGAAGTTGACAGCTAATCAAATTAGCGAGGCCTTGGAAATAACGTTGGCTGCATTGACGAGATATGAAAATGGTTCTTGGCCTGTCCCCTTAAAAGTTGCAGAAGATATGGCAGCTTTATATAACATATCGATTAATGAAATAAGAAAAATATTCGCGCCTCTCAGTAAGATGCCGGAATTAGAAGATGTGAAATATCTTGACAGGGTAAGCATTTGGGAGAAGAGCATTACTCAGCCCATGGCTTTACGTCAAAGAATAGGTTTTTCCCGCCAGCAAGTTTATAAATTTATTGGCGTCGGACACGCAGCCCTTACGCGTTATGAAAAAGGCGAGAGCGAGATACCTTTAGATGTTGCGGAAGATTTAGCAAAATTATATAATGTTACTATAGATGAGATAAGAAAAGTTTTCGCGTCTGTCCGTCGGCCTCGTCAACGTAAGCCGAATTTTGATTTATTAACAAATATCCGCCGGAAAGATTTTAAAAAATTAACGGAGGAGTTTCGGCAAAAATACAAACAAACGACAAACAATGATTTTTAAATTATATAAAATTATATAAAAGATAAAACCCCGTATGCTTTACTGTAGGCCTAAAAATTCTTTAATATTACAAATCCTTTATTATTGGGATTGACAAAATCATTTGGTACCCGTTGGGACCATACCATAGCTTTATAAAATTTAAATTAAAACATAAAATTACAAAACACCCTGAGAATAGGTGTTTTTATTTTATAATTTACAAGATTAACGTCATAAAATTTATTTAATTCAACAAAAAATTTCCCGCAGAATTTTAAATTAATAAAATCTTACGGGAAATTTTAATTTTCATCACAAGCTCGTGCTTTGTTATTTTTAAATTATTCGGCTTGTATTGTATAAGCGCATTATAAACAAAACGAAGCGCGGGATAAAATATAAAAGTTTGTCGCGGCTCTGCTACATGTTCACGAGTTCGCCGTGCAGAGCTCCGGCCTGATTAATCGCCTGCAAGATCTCGATTATATCGCGAGGACTTGCGCCTAATGAGTTAAGCACTCTCACCATGTCGCGCACTGTCGTCGTCGAGGGCATCGCTACCATGCTCGTGCCGTCCTCTTCTGTGCGAACATCTGTTCTGTGCACGACGGCAGTCTGGCCTTGAGAAAATCCCTCGGGCTGAATGACGTTCGGATCGTCTGCAACTGTAACCGTCAAATTTCCATGAGCGACTGCAACAGAACTAATTCTAACGTTGCCGCCCATGACGACAGTGCCAGTGCGCTCATTAACTGCAACTTTAGCCGAGCTGTCAGGCTCTATCTCCAATTTCTCCATGTTCGCAATAAACGCAGTCGGCGCAGCTATGTACTGCCCGGGCAAATTTATATCAACGCGCCCCGCGTCACTCGCCGTTGCTACAGCTCCGAAACGTCGATTTATTGCGTCGGCAATGCGCTGCGCTGTTGTAAAATCAGGATCGCGTAATAATAAAGCTAATTGTCCGCCCTCCGCGTATTCCATAGGCACATCACGCTCAACTATTGCTCCGCCCGGGATGCGCCCGTTAGTCGGAATATTTATCGTCCGTGACGCGCCCGCTCCGCCGGCTGTAAATCCTCCGACTAAGACCGAACCCTGAGCGACTGCGTAAACATTTCCGTCGGCTGCTTTAAGCGGCGACTGCATTAAAGTTCCGCCCTGCAAACTCGACGCGTTGCCTATCGAACTAACTCTAACGTCAATAGGCTGGCCGGGCCTCGCGTAAGGCGGCAAGTCAGCAGTCAAAGACACGACCGCTATATTGCGCGTCCTTACTGAACGAGCATCAAGCGTCACGCCGAAATTACGCATTAAATTTCTCATCATCTGAACGGCCATCTGCGAGTTGTCGCCCGTTCCGTTTAAGCCGGTGACTAATCCAATTCCAGTAAGCTGGTTATTCCTCGCGCCCTCTATATCAACTATATCTTTAATTCTAACTCTGGGATTAAGCCGCGAATAATTCATGTCCTGCAAGTTCACAGCCGCGAACGCCTGCGAGCTTATTAAAATTAAAATTAAAACTAAATAAATTTTGCGCATGATTTAAAATACCGCCTGCAAAATCTGCGTCACTACACCGGGCTTTTGAGTTCTTGAGATAGTTCCGCGGCCTTTCACGGCAATTTCAGCGTTGGCTATAAGCGAGCTGTTAATCTGATTATCGCTGTTCACGTCCTGCGGGCGGATAACGCCTATTAACTGGAACTGCAAAATTTCCTCGCTCGTTCTAATATCGCGCGTGCCTTCGATTACTAAATTTCCGTTGGGCAGAACTTCAGTCACAAGACAGGCAAGCGTCGCCGTCGCGTGATGCTTGCGCTCTATCGAACCGTCTCCGTCGCTTGTGCTTGAAGTTGACAGGCTAAGACTTCTAATAAATTTCAAAATTCCCGTCCCGTCGCTGACTGAATTATTGGAATTTTTAGTCAGCTCCATTGTCGCCTCGTCCTTCGCGTCAGTGCGCTCATTCACTAATACCGTCACAATATCGCCGACGCGTGACGGCCTTGTGTCGCCGAACCAGTTATTATTGTCGTTCCAAAGCGACGCGGCACTTGCACAGCCCGCGCCTGCAAACGTCAAAATTAATATTAAGCTCAAAAATTTTTTAGTCATAAATCAATCATCGCCTCCAGAAATAATTTTAAATTAATTTTAAATTTAATTTAAATTTAATTTATAGCTGCCTCAACAGTATTTTCATTTATTATATACGCTTTAATTATATTTTGCTTGCGGGTGTTGCGGCTGCTTGACGCGACTTTCACGCTCACCAAATCCCCGGGCTTGCCGTCCTCTGCTAACACTCCCGACGACGTCGCTATTATCCCGCCTAACCTCGCGATAATTTTTACGCGCGTGCCCTTCTTGATATTATTCGGCCCGGATAATAAAGCAAGCTCGATCGGCTCGCCCTGCTTTATAGCTTTACGCGAAATATTATCTATAACTTCGCTCTCACTCACTGCGTAAACTCCAGGCTTTGTAATTTTTATACTGCGTCTCATTAAGTCCTGCGGCCTTATGGGCTTGTCTCTGGGTATAGTTCTCGCGGCAACTAAAACGTTTTGACTCCAAATCATCCTGACGGAAATAGACTTCACGCGGCCTTTATTTTTATAATCGCGAAATTTCAAAGTCGCTGCCGCAGTCCCGGGCGTAATAGTTGACGGCTCGACCAAAACGCCGGGCGGAACCGGCATGTTAGAGCTGACTTCAACGCCGCCGTCCCACGCCGCTAAAGATTTTATTAAATTACTTAAATTTAAATTATTATTATTAAATTCCGGCTCGCTCTCGGTCTCGTTGCCCTCGTAAGACGGCCGCTCAACAAAAATTTTTGCCGGAGCTTTAAGCTCTATGCGCGTGTTCTCAAGTCCGCTTGACTTTACAGCATTTAAAATTTGATCGCGCGTTAAAATATATCTTTGCGCCTTAACTTTATTTTTATTATTTATAACTTCAGGCTTCGCAGATAATATTAAATCGTCAAGCCTTGATTTTATATTAGCGTCGGCCTCGATGTGAGCGATTTCTCCAAGCCTAAACGCGCCGTTCACGTCCTGAATATAAATTATTGACGGGATTTCAATTCTCGCAGTCCGCGCCGCGTGTGCATCAACACAGCATAGCAAGATTAACAGCATAAAAAAATTGCGGAGAGCTGTAATTAAACTTCTCCGCTTTAAATTAAATCTTAAAAATTTATTAACGTTTAAGGCCATTGGCAATTCTTAATAAATCATCAGCGGTCTGAATGCCTTTAGAATTAGCTTCGTACGCGCGCTGTGCGACTATCATCTCGACCATCTCTTCAACAACCTGAACGTTGGACATTTCAATAACATTCTGCCTAACTTCCGGCATTCCGTCCGTGCCGGGCTGGGCGACTATCGGCGCACCGCTCGCGTCCGTCTCGACAAACAATCTGTCGCCTACAGCACGCAAGCCCGCAGGATTTATAAATCTCGCAAGCTCAAGCTGTCCGATCTCCTGCAGTGCTGTCTCGCCCGCTATTCTCACGCTGACAAGTCCCGTGTTAGACAGGCTTATGCTCTCGGCATTATTCGGCACTGTCATTGCCGGCTCTAATAATAATCCATCTTCGCTCACTATATTCCCGTCGTTGTCAAGCTGCCACGCTCCGGCGCGTGTATAAGCTATCGTTCCGTCCTGCTGCGTGACTTGAAAATATGCGCCGTCGCCGGTTATAACCCAGTCCAACGGATTGTCAGTGACTTGAAAGTTGCCCTGAACGCCAAAGCTCGGCGTTGCGATAACGCGAGTTCCAAGTCCGACCTGAATTCCAGTCGGGATTACAGAGTTCGGCTCAACCGGCGCGCCAGGCTCTCTATAAATCTGATACATCAAGTCCTCAAAGTCCGCGCGGCGCTTTTTATATCCCTGCGTATTAACGTTCGCTAAGTTATGCGACACCACGTCTAAATGCGTTTGCTGCGCTATCATTCCTGACGCGCTCGTCCAAAGTGAACGCAACATTTTTATTTAACTCCTCCCATTTATATAGCTTAAATTATCCTCTACTATAAGACGTAACTAAACGGCTTGTCATATCGTCATGCGTCATTAAAGCTTTGGACGCGCCCTCGTAAGCTCTCTGCGCTTCGATCATGCGCACCATTTCCTCAACTACGCTCACGTTCGACATCTCGAGCGCATGTTCAAAAAATCTCGGGTTCGCTATGCCTTCAGCCTCGCCTGATTCTTGAGTTACGGCCAATAAATTTTTGGCGGCTTGTCTCAAGTAAGTAGGCCGCTCGAAATTAAAAATCTGCAAGTTGCCGACAACATTTCCGTCCGCTATGACTTGGCCGCGCCGATTTATATTAACGCTTCTTGCGTTGCCGACTGAAAGACCGCCGCCGTTGCCTTGCAGCTGCATTCCGTTCGGCGTGATTATATTTCCGGCTGCGTCGAGCGTGAAATTTCCTTCCCGTGTGTAATACGTGTTGCCCTCTTCGTCAGCGACCGCGAAAAATCCCGGGCCGTCGATAGCAACGTCTAACGGATTTTCAGTCGTCTTGACAACGCCGGGTGTCGTGTCCATTACGTCTTCAGAATATATATTTGCAAGTGCCATTGTGCCGATAGTCTGCTTGCCGCGCCAGTTCATCGTGAAGGGCGGCGTTGTCATTAATTTTGTCTCGCCGTCCTCCGAAATTTTCTCTATTCTGTCCATATACGCGCTGAACTCAGCATTGGCCGAGACGCGCTTCTTAAAGCCGGGCGTGTCAACGTTGGCTAAATTATTCGCCGTCACGTCAAGATTAGTCTCTTGAACCAGCATCGCCGAACACGCGGCGTAAAGTCCTCTATGCACAGTCTCACCCTTTTCTCAATTAATTATATTTCTAAAATTTTAAATGCGCTTAATTAAACATACTTCCAAAATATTATTCGGATAAATTTAATTTAAAAATTAAAAATTATTAAAAACTTTTACGGCTGTTCTTGCGCAAATTCATAATCATGTTGCTGCGGCTCGAGTTCTTTAAATTATCCATTTCAGCAAGAGCCTTGCCCGTGCCTAACGCGACGCAGTCCATCGGACTTTCAGCCTGGAAGCAGCTGATGCCCGTTTGCTGTGAAATTAAATCTGTCAAGCCGTTTAACAAAGCTCCGCCGCCCGTCAACACAATTCCTCTGTCGATAATATCAGCCGAAAGCTCCGGCGGAGTCTGCTCTAAAACATTACGCACGCCGTCGATCAAGCTTTGAACCATGTCGCCTAACGCCATATTAATAGCCGAGCTCGTGACTTCAACCTGACGCGGCAAGCCTGCGACCAAGTCACGCCCTTTCACAGTCATGCGCTTATCATCTTCAAGCGGAATGCACGTGCCGATCATGATTTTCAAATTTTCAGCCGTCTGCTCGCCTATCGACAAATTATATTGCCGCCGCAAATATTTCATGATGCTCTCGTCGAATTTATCTCCGCCGATGCGTAACGAAGTCGATTTGACGACTCCGCCTAAAGATATAACGGCTATGTCAGTAGTGCCGCCGCCGATGTCAACGACCATTTTGCCCCGCGCCTCTTCAACGTCAAGATTTGCTCCGATTGCCGCCGCCATTGGCTCTTCGATTAAATATGCCTCTTTCGCTCCGACCTCTAATGCCGCCTCTAAGACCGCGCGTCGTTCAACGTCAGTTGCGCCTGAAGGCACGCAGATCATCGCCCTGTTTCTAAATAATCTGTTAAGGCCTTTAGTCACCCGCCGCATGAAGTGCTGAAGCATTGCCTTAGTCATCGAGTAATTTGCGATAACGCCGTCGCGTAACGGTCTGACTGACGTGATAGCTCCCGGGGTTCGTCCGACCATCTTCTTGGCCTCGTCGCCGACTGCTAAAATTTCTCCGCTGTCCTGATTCACAGCCACGACGGACGGCTCGCGCAGCACAACTCCGTGCTGCTTCTCATATATCAAAACATATGCAGTCCCTAAGTCGATCCCTATATCCGTTCCAAACATTACAACATTACAAGCCTTCTTTATAAATTTTAAAATTATAAAATATTTATTTATTATATAATAAATAAACTAAATTAAACTCTAAACTAAAACAGGTGATAAAAATTAAACTAAAAACTTTATTGCCGTCACGGCCTGACGACATGCACAAGGGACAGCGCGGCAAATTATTAATAATCGGCGGCTACGTGACCGAACAAGAGACGGCTGCTCCGACTCCGTTTCAGGAACGCTTCGGCATTAATACTTTACAAAATTTTGATTTGAATTACATCGGCGCCCCGGCTCTTGCAGCTTTAGGAGCATTAAGAACGGGCGCGGGCGTTGTGACTTTGTTATCTTATCCGGAAGTCTGCGAGGCGTGCGCGGCAAAATTATTTGAGATAGTTTATTTGCCGTTGAGCGAGCCTGAGAGCTGGGCTAAAGCAGCGTTAAGCAAAGCAGAAGACTATCAAGCAGCAGTGATAGGCCCGGGGCTTGGAAGGTCTAAAGAGGCCATGTTATTTGCAATAGAGATGTGGCAGAAGTGGCCTAAAAAACTTTTGGTTGACGGCGACGGGCTTTATGCTTTAAGCGTTGTCCGCGAAAATTTAAAAGCACGTGACGACGCAGTGATAACTCCGCACGAGGGCGAGGCCGCGAGATTATTAAATATAACTTCTCAAGACGTGAGAGCTAATCGCGCAGAGAGCGTTAAAAAACTTGCGGACATGTTCGGCTGCGCTGTGCTGAAAGGCAATAAAACTTTAGTTGCTAAAGACGGCGAGCTCGAGCAAATAAATTTCGGCGGAGCTGAGCTGTCAGTCCCGGGTTCGGGCGACGTTTTATCCGGCTGCATCGGCGCATATTTAGCTAACGGCTTGAATAATTTTGACGCGGCTGTCTTAGGCGTATCTATTCACGGAATGGCCGGAGATATTTTGCGTGAGACTTGCGGCGTTGACGGAGTTTTAGCGAGCGAGATAGCCGATAATTTACGGCTTGCAATTAAAAATTTGCGTGATTTAAAAGATGAATAACCGCTATAGACATAAGCCGCGCGTTGACTGGGACAAAGAGATCGAGAAGACCGAGCGCATTAAACGGCGCGGAATTTTTATGAGCGTCTTGAGCTTCTGCGTTGCGATCGCGTTTATATTTGGAATTAATAAATTTTCAGCTAATAATATTGAAATTCCCAAGAGCGTTTTGCTCGCGGCGTGCTTTGTCGTGTCGTGCATAATTTTGAGAGCAGTTATTAGGCACAGGGCAAACAAGCGCGATAAAGATTTAAATAATAATATTAATATTAATAATCAAGATGTTAATTCTGAAATCTAACTCGGAGAGCGAGACGCGGGAGCTTGGATTTAAATTCGCAAGTTTATTAAAGCCCGGGCTGATTATTTTATTATACGGAGATTTAGGCTCGGGCAAAACTGTATTCACCCGCGGGATATGCGAGGCGTTGGGAGTTATAAACTGCAAAAGTCCGTCGTTCACGATTATAAACGAGTATAAAGTTAAAAATAATAATTTTATAATTGCCCACGCGGATTTATACAGGCTTAATAATCAGGCTGAAGTTGACGCGCTTGGCCTTGAAGATTATATTTGCGCGGACGACTGCGTGTTAATCGCCGAGTGGCCGGAGCGGAATAATTTTTGGCCTGAGAAAAATTGTGTTAAAATTTATTTCACTTCGCTTGACGAGAATAAACGGGAATTAAAGTTTGAGAGCGATTTAAATTTAGATTGCTTAAAAGTTTGAGGGCTCGTTCATAAAGCGGCGCAAAAAATTTGTGACAAGTTATTTTTAAAATTAAATTTATAAATTCTTGCGGCAAAATATTTTATAATAACTTTTTGTAGTTGAAAATGTAGTTGAAAAACTTTTAAATTTTAACGTGAAAAGTTTTATTAATGAAATTATTATAAATTATAGCACAAGACAGGAGGGGTTAATTTGATTAGATTAACTAACGTTGAAGAGTGGGTTAATAACTCGATTAATAACATACGCGGGCAGGTCGGCTCTGACAAAATAGTCTGCGGCTTGTCGGGCGGAGTTGACTCGAGCGTGTCGGCCATGCTTGTTCATAAGGCAGTGGGCAGTCAGCTTGAATGTATTTTTGTAGATCACGGCTTAATGCGTTTGAACGAGCCCGAGCTTGTCATGAACTCGTATAAAGATATGGGCTTGTCGGTAAGGCACGTTGACGCGTCCGAATTATTTTTGAGCGAGTTAAAAGGCGTTACTGATCCCGAGCAGAAGCGGCTCATCATCGGCAAATTATTTATAGACGTGTTTCAAGCTGAGGCGAATAAGACCGGCGGAGCTAAATGGCTCTTGCAGGGAACTATATATCCTGACATTATCGAGAGCGGCAAGGGCTCAGGCTTGGTAAAATCTCATCACAACGTCGGCGGCCTGCCCGAGCATATGGATTTAAAATTACTCGAGCCGCTTAGAGATTTATATAAAGACGAAGTGCGTGAAGTAGGCAAATTTATTAACATGCCTGAAAGCTTTATTAAACGTCAGCCGTTCCCCGGGCCGGGACTTGGCGTGCGCTGCCTGGGCGAGTTAAATAAAACTCGTTTGGACACTTTAAGACAGGCCGACGCAATTTTCAGGGAAGAGCTAAAGGCCGCAGGAATTTATGAAGATATTTGGCAGTCGTTCTGTGTTTTATTGCCGGTCAAAGCTGTCGGAGTTCATGACGGCAATAGAACTTACGGCGAGGCTGTGGTCTTACGCGCGATACACTCGACGGACGCCATGACAGCCGAATGGGTTAAAATTCCGTACGAAGTTTTGGACAAGACGGCCAAGCGCATTTGCAGCGAAGTTAAAGACATTAATAGAGTTGTAATGGACGTTACGTCAAAGCCGCCGGCAACTATAGAATGGGAATAATTTAATAATTAAAATCAACAGCGTCAAGAATTTAATTTCAAGACGCTGTTTTAATTTAATTTAATCTTGATTTAATAATCTCGATGCTGCGCCTGAGTTCTTGATCTGTATTAATTAATTCAGAAATTTTTCTATGCGCATGAAGCACAGTCGTGTGATCCTTCTTGCCGAAAGATTTAGCTATATTATTTAAACTTGCATTAATTAATTCACGGCATAAGTACATGGCAATTTGTCTGGCATGAGCAAGTTCTGCCGTGCGGCGTTCGCTTGACAAGTCTTCAGGCTCAAGACCGAACTTATCAGCTACAGCCTGTTTAATTAATTCAATGCTGACTGTCCCGACTTCCGGCGCGTCAATCTTCAAAACATCTCTCAGCCATTCGCTGACTAACTCGACGCTCGGCTCTTCTTTGAAATTATCTATGCACGCTATAACTCTATTCAACGCACCCTCAAGCTCTCGAATATTGCTCGGCACGTGACGGGCAAGAAAATAAATTATGTCGTCAGAGATCACGCGGCCCTTTAACGTCGCCTTGCGCTGCAAGATCGCAACTCGGGTTTCAAAGTCAGGACTTTGCACGTCAGTCACAAGCCCTCCGGCGAAGCGGCTTATTAATCGATCTTCTATATTATTAAGCTCTGACGGCTGGCGGTCGGAGCAGATCACAACCTGCTTGTTGCCGTCGTAAAGCGTATTAAACGTATGAAAAAATTCCTCTTGGCTCTGCTCTTTGTTGCCCAAGAACTGAATATCATCTATTAATAAAATATCTAAATTTCTATAACGTTCTTTAAACTGCGAAGTCTTAGAGAATGCTATAGCATGAACGAACTCGTTTAAAAAATTCTCAGCGCTGATATATAAAACTTTAAGCTCAGGGTTGCGCTCTATAGCATAATGACAGA
>JAFSNU010000129.1 GCA_017447325.1 Synergistaceae bacterium
TCAGACTTACAGCGGCGGGATCCGCGCCGGACTTGCACCGGTCTTCCCGTTCATTCTTATTTCAGCAAAATCTATTTACAATTTCTAAATGTGAAATTTTTTTTCAAGCCTGAATTAGTTTACTCTAAATTTTATTTAATTGTCAAGAAAATTTTTGTGAAAAATTTTTAGAGCTTGATTAAAATTCTTGTGAAAAATTTTTTAGAACTTGATTAAAATTTTTATGCAAATTTTTTTAGAGCTTGCGTAAATTTTTTGAGCAAAATTTTTTGGAACTTGATTAAATTTCTTTTGCAAAAATTTTTGTAGCTTGATTAATTTCTTGAGCAAAAATTTTTGTAGCTTGATTAAAATTCTTGAGCAAAATTTTTTAGAGCTTGATTAAATTTCTTGAGCAAAATTTTTTGAAGTTTGAAAAAATTTTATCTATCAAAAATTTTTTGCGCGAAAAATTTTTCGTAAGTTTATTTTTGTAAACGCGAGTGCAATTAATTGCGGCGCATAAATTTATTTAATGCGTTTGTAGTTGAAAATGTAGTTGAAAAACTTCGAGTTTATTTTTGAAAAAGTTTTGTTAAATAAAAAAATTTTATATTATTTTAGCATTGATTTATAATTTTCGTGAGACTATTTTAAAAGGGAAATAATTTTATGAGCGGACTAAAAAATTTATTTGAGCAGGTTGATTTTAATAAAAATTCTGAAGAGTTTATAGAGATTTTGTCGAGGCAAAATAATTTTAGAATTGAGCGCATCGTGTCGCAAGGTCACGTGTCGCCTAAAGATTTTTGGTACGATCAGGACGAGTTCGAGTGGGTCGCTGTGTTGCAGGGCGAGGCGGAGCTCGAGTTTAAAGATTATAAAATTAAATTAAAGCCCGGCGATTATGTTTTGATTGAGCCGCATGAGCTGCATAGAGTGAGCTGGACTTCAAGCGCGCCGCAGTGCGTTTGGCTCGCAGTGTTCTTTAAATTTAAAGATGAAAGGGCTTGATGTTGTGCTTAAGAGTTTAAAATTTATTTTGTCGGGTTATACTTACGGATGCGATACTATAAGCGTTAAAATATCAGGTCAAACTGTCAGTGCTGCAATCGAGAGAGATTTTAACGGCAAAAATTTTGAGAGCAGGACGTTCGAGCTTATAGGCGATAATGCCGACTGGCTTGAAGAATTTGACGAGCTTGATATTGAAGACTGGGAAGACAGTTATGATAATGAGCATGAAATTCTTGACGGCACGCAGTGGGAGCTTGAGTATAAGCTTGAGGGCGAAGAGCCGCGCGAAATTGACGGCGATAATAATTATCCTGAAAATTGGCGTGATTTTTTGAACTGGCTGTCGATCGCTGCGCCGTACTTAAAGCCTGCGCCTGAGCCGGAATATATTTATTGCAGCGTCGCCTTTAGCCATGACGACTTGCAGACTTGGTATTATATAACTGATGACGAAAGTATTACGCTCGGAGATTACGTTAAAGTCCCTTGGGGCAGGCAAAATAAAATTCGAATTGGAATTATAAAAGACATAGAAATTTTTAGCGAGAGTGAAGTCCCGTTCGAGCTTGCCAAGACTAAAAAAATTTTGGGCATTGCCTCGCGCGAAGAGTTTGAGGAAGAGACGCGCGGAAATTTGTCGTATGAGCTTAATAAATTAGCGAAACATTTTGAATGGCGTCAGAACGAGTTTATAGCCGAAAGGCTGAGCGATTTTAATTATTCGTTGAAGAAGCTCGGCATTGACGGCGCAAAATATCTTGAGATGACGAAAGGCCGTCGGCTCGAGGACGCAATTAAAAATATTAATAATATGCAGCTCAACGAGTGCTGCGCTTGGCTGAGCTGGGTGTCGTGGGGCGAAAACTTTCACGCCGGAGTGTTTAAAGAGTGCTTATATAAGGGCTTTATTGATATTTTATTACAGCGGGCGTGCGCCTTGCTTGCAAAAAAATAAATTATTACATAAAATAAATTTAAAATTATTTATCTAAATATGAAAGGATGTTTGCATTATGAATTTTGACGCTTACGCAATGCCGAGCTCAGGCCTTAATCTTGAGCAGGTCAATTCTATTTTCAGAAGAGTCTATCAGTATATGGCGATCGGCTTGATTATCACGGCTGTGACGGCTTATTTTACGGCTTCAAGCACGCAGTTAATTAAAATATTTTACAGCTCCAAAGCTCCGATGACTATAGTTGCAATAGTTGAGATCGGCCTTGTAATATCACTTGGCGCGATGATTAACAAGCTCTCTGTGAGAACTGCCGTTTTGTTGTTCGCATTATACAGCCTGTTAAACGGCGTTTTAATCTCGTCAGTTTTGTTAGTCTATACTCAGGCTTCAGTTTATAAAGCATTCTTGTCGACGGCGGGAATGTTCGGAGCGATGAGCATATACGGCCTTTACAGCAATAAAGATTTAACGAGCATGGGCAGCTTCCTGCGCATGGGACTTTGGGGAATTATTATCGCGATGATTATTAATTTGTTCATGGGCTCGTCAAGTTTAGACTTAGTTATAAGCGTGTTTGCGATTTTTATTTTCATGGGGCTGACTGCCTTTGACACTTGGAAAATTAAGCAGCTTGCGGCTAATATAGATGAAGCGGACGAGTCTTTAACGGGACGCGTTGCAGTCATCGGCGCATTAACTTTATATTTAGACTTTATCAACATGTTCCTGCACTTGATAAGACTTTTCGGCAAAGAAAAATAATAATAATTTAAAATTTAAATTAACGCTCCTGAGCTTTTATTATTTAAACTCGGGAGCGTTTTTATTTTAAATTAAAGGCTTGTCGTCCGGCTTAACGCGTATCGTCCCGGGATTTACATACGTGACAAGCGCGACAGTCCCCGGCACGGCTCGGACATGACGGCGTTCGGTATAGTCAACAAGCACGAGGCCGCTCGTCCTGCCTTTCGAGTACCAAGCCGCAAGCTGCGCAGCAAATTTCAAAATATTATCAAGCTCAGCCTCAAGCTCAAGTCTTGACGCGCCTTTAATAATTACATGAGAGCCTGGCAGCTCGTGAGCATGCAGCCAAATATCGTCCGGCCTTGCAAGCTTAAAAGTCACGTATCTATTTCCCCGCGCCGACAAGCCGACCAATACACTAACATTATTTTCTAAATTAAATTCAAGATGCGGCGGCAGCGCTTTATTATTTTTAGATTTAGATTTATTAATTTTAAATTTAAATTCTTCAGGGAACAGCCATTCTTTTAAATCTCTTACAGCGTTATTAAAATTATTTTCGCCGCTGATGCTCTCTAAAATGCTCGGCTGCTCGTTGATCTCGTTAATCGCACTTTCAATTTCAAAAATTTTTTCGCGGATCAAATCAGGATTATTATTAAATTTTTTATATTTCTTAAAATATTTCTCGGCGTTGCGCGACGGCGATAAATTTGCGTCAAGCTCTATTTCAATTTTATTGCCGCTCCAGTCGTCAACTATAATACTTTCAGCTCTGGGCTTGATATTATAGATATTCGCTAAAATTAACTCGCCTTTAATTTTAAATATTTCGGCCATTTCACACTCTTTGAGCTGCTTAATTAATCCGTCTCTATGACGCTCGCGGGACTTCACGGCCTTTTTAATCGCCGCTTTAATATCGCGCAAAATTTTCTCGCGGCCTTTATTCAATAAAATTTCTATCACGCCGTGCCTTGCCGCATCCAAAATATTTTGTTCGCTTAAAATTTTTGCGTCACGAAATTTAAA
>JAFSNU010000013.1 GCA_017447325.1 Synergistaceae bacterium
CAATGCCTGTTTTGTAGCTTCGCGCCCATATTTGCAATAATAATCATTCCAGTCAGTTAATCCATCATTTGTTTCATTTTTATCAATAGTAATATAGTTTTTAGCATAACCCGCTTTGCAACATTCTATAGCATGGTCAACACCTGGGTTTTTGCCGTCTGTATTTTCGTGTTTAAACTCGTCATTATCGGCTGCTATAGTTATCGTGACATTTGGATATTGTGATTTTATGGCTTTAGCGACCGGCAAGAGATTATAGCAATCGATGGCCATAATAACATGGTAAAAATTATAATTTATGTTATCTGTCATTAGGAATTTATAATCTGAGCCTATGCAATCATGAATACTTGCTGCGGTTGCGTAACCCTCGGCCAAGATAATACCTTCTTTATCGATAATCGGTTCTCCGTCCATAATATGGAACGCACCCCGCTTGTCGCACCCATCTGCGTATGGCTTAAATCCATCTTTAAAAATTCTTTGAGTTCCTTTGAACTCTTGTTCAACGTTGTAAAAATCAACTAATAACGCGTCTTCGCGATTCACTTTTAGCCCATATGATTTAACATTCTTACGCTTCAAATAAGCGTGTTCATCTGTTGCGGGCTGCGCTCCGTCCCATTCGGCTTTAGCTTTATTAGTAGCCTTTAATTTTTCGGCGGCTTCTTTAGCTTCTCGTTCCTGTCTAATGCGTTCAGCTTCGGCCTTAAACTCTGGGGTCTGCATAATATTATAGAGCGCAGAATATTTTTTATCAGCCTTTAAAACTTCGTTGTCAAATTTCCATTTTATAGGCTCGCTGCTAATTCGATAATTAATAACGTAACCGGCCGGGTATCCGTCGGAATGTACCATATAAACGCCTGTCGTTTTGCGTCCTTTGTCTCCTTCGACTTGATAACGCGTTTTTTTATCGAGTATTAAATTAAACTCGCCGCTCGGCGCGTATGCTCCGCCGTCAATGGAGTATAAAAATTCCGTGAACTGCTTTTCGATTAAGTCCGTTGGTACTGGCTCATAATTTTTCATTAATTAAATCCCTCGCTTTTCATAACAAAATTTAGCGCGGGATATGTTATAATATTCCCGTGCTGTTGAGCGGCTCTCTGTCTTAATGTCATTTAAGGAGTGAGCCGCCACGTTTTTATTATAGCAAGAAATTAAAAACATTCTGCAACTCCTTTCTGAAAATCGGCCAAGTAAAAATTTAAGGCCGCCGTGTGACGGCCTCGATAAATTTAAACGTTATGTCGAGAAAAATTAATATCGCAAGTTCCTCGGTCATGTTAACTCCGGTCGCCTTTAGGCTTGAATAGACTTACGATAATTTGAGCGGCTTTGCTGTCCTTTACAGGAACACCGGCGGGGTTAAAGCTCCGATTTAATAATATAAAGCTCTCTCGCTTGTCATTTCGCATAACCGCGCCGATATTAAGCCACTGGCTTTTTGTCTCGCCGCTCCGTGTCATATATTGGCCTGTCCTGACTGCTAAATCATAAATCTTTGTCATGCTGCGCCCTGCCCCTGTAAGTTATCCACCGGGAATATAACATCCTCCGGCTCGGTCTCTACTTCTTTAAACTTTTTACTATGAGCCATTTCAAAGAGCGCGCAATCAATTATAAAATCCATAATCTCGTCGGCTGTGTTGTTTAAATCGCACTCGCCGCCCGCGAGTGCCGATAGAAAGTGATAGACGGCTTCGCGGCAAAATGCCTTTGCTCTCAACAATTCTTGAACTCGCATGTTTACCTCCGAAAATTTTCGTGTCTTGGCCTGTCGCGCCCGTGTCATCTCTATGCGCCTATTGCCGCAAGCTTTGCCGCGTACAGCTTGCAAACTCCGAACAGTTGCGCCGCGAACAGGTCATCGTCACTGGGCGCGTCCAAAATAGCTTCTTCCAATGTTGAGAGTAGCCAGTTGTCAAGTTCGAGCATATTTAACTCCTCCTTTTAGTAGTCCTGTTGTCCGTCGGTATCAATAAAAAATCCGGCTCGGTCTTGGCTGTGATATTGCCGCTCGGTCTGAAATTTGCTGCTATGCGTCCGAACTCGTCCCTCGGCAAAGCTTCGAAATTAACATTACCGTACAGCTTCAATACAAGCTCACCCGTTGGTAGCTGTCCAATCTCGCCGATGCGCTGCGCCGTAATGATATTAACGCCGTCGCGTCTATTTTGAACGCCAAGTGTGACTTCTAAACTCGCAATTCGTTTAAATTTCATGTCTACGCGCC
>JAFSNU010000130.1 GCA_017447325.1 Synergistaceae bacterium
AATCAACTTCAACATCGAGCGCATCAAGAAATTTCTTTAAATTATTTTTGCCCCGAAAGTACAGCGGCGGGACTATCTCAGAAATTCTTCCCATTCATACCGCTCCCCTGTATCTTAAAGCTAAAATTAATTTCGCCTAAAATTAACAATTCGTTATTATCAGCTTCGATAGTCGCGCTCGGACTTTCAAGCTCTACATGCTCAACGCCCTCGATATTATCTATTGCGGCATAAGCATCGCTGATTCTTAAAGCCTCGCCCATCTCGCGCGTCTCAATATTCATTAAAGATTTTAAAGTATCTTCAACTTTATCAAGAATTATGCCCGCCTTTAAGCCCGGACTGATAGTAATAACGCCCTTGAAATTTATCTCGCGCCATTTGCCGTCCTCGACTTCAATCCAGTCCGTCAGCATTTGATACTCGCTTATATACTCGCGTAAAGCGTCTTTTAAAGCCTGTGACGCAAGCGCGACGCTGCCCTCCTGCTCGCCGTAAGTCAAAACATAATATCTAATTATATTTGCCTCGCCGCTCCGCTCTCGCACGACTGCATGAGCTTTAGCAATCGCTCCGGCTTCAGGCGAATTAAAACTCACAGCAAAACTCTCATAATCACTTTGAGTTACGCAGCGTTTTTGCGTTGCGAACCACAACGGAGCTTGCTGTTTTATACTCTCCGCGCTCTGCGGCTCTGCACCGCCCGAAGCCCAGTTTAAATTAGTGACGCTCACGGGCACATTATTGCCCTGTTCATCAAGCGCAATCTCCCTCATAGTTGTGAGAGTATTCGGCGCGACGTTGCCTCGAACTCCGCCGCCTACTCTATAAACAACGCTGATGCGCTCATCTTCTCTTGGAATTTGACCGCTCACTCCGTCGCCGAAAGTAATTCGAACACGTCCCCAGGCATCAAGCTCGGCCATATAAATTTTGTCGCTCGGCGTATGGTCGGCTATGCTGTCCGCAGCGTCCCACTCATGCTCACCGACAGTCAAGCTCACGACTTCTATAACTCCGGCTAAAGGCAAATAAAATTCTTGAAACGCTTCGCCGTTCGAGCTGCCGATAATATCTTCATGTGTCTCGCCCTCTATCGCACCGACTACACAGCTTAATTCACCGGCTTTAATTACCGCGTCATCCTGCGTCTCAAACATCACGCCATTTTGTGTTTCAATCTGCGCACCTTTGGAGAGTGTGACGTCGCTATCCCGCGCTTCTTTAATACTCACAGTAATGTTAGCCTGAGCGGCCTTTGCCCCTGAAGGATTGTAAGCTATAAGCTTGCATAAATTAATCAAATTTTGTCGTTCAGTTGCAGTCGGTAAATAAACTTCATTTGCCTGCCTGTCCAAATAAAATAATAATAAATCAGCTATATATGCAAAAGCCTCGACAAGCATAACGCCTGAATTATCTTCTTCAAAATCATTCCACGCCTCTTCGCCGTAAACTTCTTTAATTCTTGCTATGCAGTCCGCGACTATAGACGCGTGGTCTTTGTCGATATAACTAAAACGCTTTAACCCAGCCATCCGCGCACACCTCCCGTCCGGCTTATCTCGACTGAGTATTTATAAATTTCACTTCTCGGCTTTAAGTAATATCTCAATTTAAGCACAACGGCAAATCTTGACGGATAAGCTCTCGCCCGCGTTAATTTTTTATTTAAGATAATTCGCGGCTCCCATGTTTTAATCGCGCGTATCGCCTCGAACCTAATTAAAGCGCAGGTCGCATGGTCTAACGGCTCAAAAATAAAATCCATTATCCGCGAGCCGAACTCCGGCAGCATGACGCGCTCGCCTTTACGTGTTCCCAAAATCTGCAAAATATTTCCTTGAATTAAATCAACATCGCTCGCCTCGTTAAATAATCCTTTGTCGCCTTGTCTTACAGGATACGCAATCCCGCGCCACATTTAAATCACCTCATCTCTTAGCCCCCAATAAACACATTGTCGCTCCCAGTTGCTACAGTCCCTCCGCAAGCGACAGGGTCGCCTATACGCCCCGCTTGCTTGCCGTTAATATAAACAGTGCTGCTCCCGCTTGCTAACACGCTTGAATGACATCCATGCGGCTCGTCTGGATGCGTGCAGCAATGCACCGCCCAAGCGTCACCTTGCCTATGCGCACCGCGTAAATTAATAAATACGTCCTCGCTGGCCTGAATATTTTTTCGCGGCGGAAAACACTCATGACCTGTGCAAATA